>CBDVEF010000142.1:0-5135 GCA_965372935.1 uncultured bacterium
TGAATTTATTTCAGGATCTAAGAGGGAAAAAAAGGGAGACAGGATATGACAGTTAGAAAGAATAAAATGTCTTTTTTATAAAATAATTGCAGATTCCTCCTTTCGCAGGAATGACACAGAGAAGAGGCAGGAATAATTAAAACAGAGAGGGGATTTAATCCTTTCCTCTATCCTTAAACTGGTAAGTATGTCCATACTTATCTATCACAACCATCAATATATATTTGACAATTTTATATATAAGTTTATAATATATTATATACACAGGAGGAAAGATGAAAAAATTATTATCTTTATCTTTTTTTATACTGTTATTAACATTATCTTTATCTGCTGCAAACCTCTTGCAGAATCCCGGATTTGAGGACTGGTCAGCAGACACACTTAATTATTGGATTACGGAATCAAATTGCACAATTGCAAAGGATTCGAACATAGTTCATTCAGGTAATTATAGCATTGCTCTTACTACAACCAGCAATTCAAATAGAGGTATATATCAATTTATTCCCGTTATAGCAGGTGATACATTTCTATTTTCTGCATGGGTATATTCGAGTGAAGCAGGATCAGGTACAGGAATGGGTATTCTTATCACTTGGAGAAATGCAGACTCATCATGGGCCGGTAGCTCAACACCAACGGTATATAATACTATAGTTAATACATGGGAATTATTGATTGATACAATAGTAATTCCGGACACTGCTAAAATAGCTGATATAAAGGTAAGAGGATATCAAAATAGTGGCTTTGCAGGTTATGCAGATGATATATTGTTTGATCAGATGCCAGTAGGTATTATTGAAACAAGCAAACTTGGAAATGTCAATTTGTCTTTCAAAAAATCTGTTTTAAAGATTTCCAACCCACAAAATATTCATCTGAATATTTCAGTTGTTGATATGGCTGGTATAATACGATATAAATCTACTGTTTCAACAAGCACTAACCTTAATATCAACCTGATAAAGGGTGTCTATTTTGTTGTTGCATCTAATAGTAAGAATAGATTGATAGAAAAAATATCTATAATTAGATAGATAAGGGATTATATCCCTATTTATCTCTGAAATTCTTCATTTTATTAGATAAAAATCTTAGTATAATAAAAATTACAAGAGAAATAGCAATTATCAGAAAGACGACCGGTCTTGAATATTTTAGACCGTATGTACTGAATCGTTCATATATTAAAACAGGCGCAATCATAGGGTGATATGCAAGTATGACAATAGCCCCAAATTCTGAAATTGCCCTTGCCCAGCTCATTATACTTCCTGAAATAATATCTTTAAACGAGAGTGGTAATATAATATGAAAGAATGTGCCGAATTCATTTGCTCCTAATGTCATCGATGCTTTTATATATTTCATATCTATGCTTTTAAAACCCTCTTTTGATGCATTTATTAAATATGTTATACTAACAAACATCATTCCTATTATAATACCACCTATTGTTCCTACAAATTTAATGCCAAAAATAGAAAACATATTACCAAGTAATCCTCTTGATCCAAATACTGAAAGCAATGCAATCCCAGCTGCTGTATGAGGAATCATAACAGGGATATCAATAATTGATTCAAGTAATCCCCTTCCTTTAAAATCCTTAAAAGCAATTAAATAAGCAATTGGGATGCCTATTATAAGCCCTATCATTGTAGAAATCAAACCAGAGAAAAGGGTAAGTATAATGGAATTAACAACCTCCTTGCTCAAAATTGCAGCTTTAATATCATCAAATGGTGTCCCAAGAAGGATATTTAATATAGGTATTATAAGGAATAAAACACCTATTAAACCAAGAGCAATAAAAAGGAGTAATTTAAAATTTTTCATAATAAACTATGCATTGAATTTACCTTAAAAACCGCGAAAACCTCTTCCCCTTTTTTTAATACCATCTTTTCCAATGAATACCGTGTGATTGCTGATATAAGAAATATATCATTATTCTCAAGCTCAATTAACACCTGATTCCCCTTATCATATATATTCTTAATATTCATTTTGATAAAGTTCCTTGCACTGCTTTTAAACCTCCTATCAGCAATAATTATTTCATCAGCTCTAATTACAAACATTTTCTTTTCCCCTTTTTTAATATGACAAAATATTTTATTATTCCCAATTATTCCCTTCCCCTCCTCAATCCCTTCTATTTTCAAAATATTTTCCATTTGAACAAAATTTGCAACGAAAAGAGATTTTGGATGTCTAAATATATCTTTCGGTTTCCCTATTTGTTCTACATTCCCATTATTTAAGACAATAATATGGTCTGAAAGGAAATAGGCTTCTTCAAAATCGTGAGTAACATGAATAACAGGAATATTCAACCTGTTTTTGAAGTGTTTCAAAAAAACCTGCATCTGATGTCTCTTCGAGGGATCAATTGCAGTTAACGGCTCATCAAGTAATAATACATCTGGTTTAGTTAACATTGTTCTAAGCAATGCAATCCTTTGCTTTTCTCCTCCAGAAAGATTTTGACAAGTCCTATTTAATAGATGCATTACCCCAAATTCATCCGCAAGATTTTCTATCTCATGTGTATCTATTCGCCTTTTTGCTATTTTCAAAGGAAACTTTAAATTTTCCATAACATTCATATGGGGAAAAAGGGCACCATCCTGCAATAGAACGCCTATTTTTCTTTTATTAACATCATAATTTGTAATATTTTTATTATTCAGAATAATCGAACCTGAATCTATCTTTCTTAAGCCGGAAATTGCTTCAACAAGAAGGCTTTTCCCACTCCCCGTAGGTCCTAATACAACTGTATAATCCGTTACTGAGAAATTTATATCTTGAAGACTAAATTCTCCAACATCCAGAGAAAGATCATTTATCTCTAACATAAATTATTATTTGATAACCTCTTTTAAAATAGGGGAAAGATTGGATGTATCTCCTTTTATCGAATATTTTTCAAGTGGTTTCTGTCCGCAAACTCTAAAAATGTCTCTACCTTCACTTGATAGCATTAATTTAATAAATTCAATTGCAAGTGCCCTATGCCCGGCATTTTTTGTTATAGTAATACCATAAACGATTGGAGCTCCATATAGTGTGGTATATTCACCAATGTTTTTCCCTGTGACTTGAACAATAGCATTTTTGTAGAAATCTCCAAGGTCATTATCACTGAGATTACTACTGTCATTAAAAACAATATATTTCCCATTATGCTGTTTTGACACCGACTCATATTCAAAAATATAATCGTATTCTCCAACCTCGAGAAGAGCTATTAACTCTACCGATTTTGGTCTTATATTCTTAACAGGGCAATGACTCTTAAGACTATCATATAACCATAATTTATTTAATCTTTTAGCTTCAAGTTGCCAAACCATAAGAGATCTATATCCACATGGGTCTACATTTGGATCGGAATGACCATATTGGACACCTTTTCGCAATAATATATCAGACCAATTATCAACATTGATTTCTTCTGCATATTTTGATTTATCAGAGAACATTAAAGTCATTGTATTTGAAGCAAATAGAATATTCCAATCTGCATATTCCGGCATTAATAGTTCATCTATAACCTTATAGTCGGCACTTGCCATTATATCGGCATTTCTGTGTATATCAGATATTTTTCTCGCTGCTTTTCTACTTCCCGAAGCTTCTAATAAAACCTGTACATCCGGATGTGTTTTTTCAAACGCTACTTTTAATTTTTTAAACGGTACGGTTAAACTCCCTGCATGAAAAATAGTGAGTTTTTCTCCGTATACTGTTTGGAATGATATGATAACTACCAGTGAAATTGTAAGAATAATCCTTTTGATTTTCATATATCCTCCTATGAATGTTAAAAAACTATCCGTATCTGAATAGTTTTTCTTCATATCTCCTTTCCAGATACGGGAGGCTTATCCGTTTCCAGATAAACCCTAACGGTTATTGCCCATGATTCTCTTGAAGGAACAATAACTCGGAGACACAAGAATTATAGATAAATTATAAATTTGTGTCAAGTTAAAGGGAAAGGAGATATAACCACGAATTCACGAATAAAAGATAATAGACATCAGACGTCAGACATCAGACATCAGCCGAAAAGGGAAAGAAAGAAATAACAACGAATTACACGAAGGGGAAGGGGAATAATATTTTTACTTTCCCGCCCCATTGTGGGAGGGAACAGAAGGGAGGGGGAGAGACATTACAATGTCATTGCGAACGAAGTGAAGCAATCACATAAGAATGAGGTTAGATTGCTTCGCCTGCCTGTGCATTGCACGCAGACAGGTTATTTCACTCCTCGCAATGACAATTATGGGCATATTGAAATAATTAAAATTAGAAAATGTTTATATATATATTTAGATCCTGAACTAAATTCAGGATGACAAAGAGGGGAGAGAGAGAATTAGGGCAGACCTATTTGTCTGCCCCTATTCTAATCAATTAATATTGAAATTATTTTCAGCGAATAACCTCAAACTTATGTGTTTCACTTTTATGTTTTCCTTTCAACTTTATGAAATATATACCGTTACATAATTTATGTAATTTTATCTTACTGGTCTTTATTTCTCCCTGTCCTACCTGCCTGCCTGATATGCTATATATCTCATAATTCGAGAATATCTTACACTTTGATTGCAAATAAACAATTCCGCTTATAAATTTTATATCACTCTTGGAAATTGTAACACTCTCACTTTTATCCCTCTTATTATCCATATTATAATATCCATCCGTTTCAAGTATGTATGATACATTTTCTCCGTTTGTTGGTGTTATAAGAGGAAATGAGAAATATAGTGTATCTCCGCTTATAAGATTTATATATATACTGTCCTCTTTGATAATTTGCTTCATTACATTCTTACCCTTTAGTGTAGGATTTATAAGTTCAAGTTTTATTTCATTATACTTAACATTCTCTGCTTTAGGGAATGATATATAATCTATTTTAACCTCATTATTTATTACAAATCTTATACTATCACTTAACAGAGGAATATCATTATAACTTGCATATAAATATTCTCTCGGATATATCTCTCCACAATTTACCCAGCTCTTTCCTCCTGTATACTCGATTTCAATCGATGGTTCAATATCTTTACCTTTACTTTTACCTCTAAGTTTGACTCCTG
>CBDVEF010000143.1:0-5121 GCA_965372935.1 uncultured bacterium
ATCAACAATTTTAATGGCTTCCATCACTATGTCTTTAGTAACATCAAGTGTAGGTCTAAATCTAACTGATTTTTCTCCACACGGAAGACCAATAAGACCACTATTCCAAAGATTATGTATAAATAAATTTCTTTTATCATTTGAAGGAAGGTCAAATGCACACATTAACCCTTTTCCTCGGACATTTGAAACATCTTTGTATTTTTCCTCAAATTTCAAGAGCTCATTTAAGAGTATTGTTCCCATCTTATCTGCATTTTTTACAAGTTTATCCTCCTCAATAATTTCAAGGAATCTTTTTGCTCTTACCATGTCTGTCAAATTTCCACCCCAGGTGGAATTGATTCTTGAACTTTCATTAAAAACATTATCTTTAATAATATCAACCTTTTCACCTGCCATAATTCCGCATATCTGAGCTTTTTTTCCAAAACAAATTATATCCGGTTTCACATCTAAATGTTGACAAGCCCACCATTTGCCTGTAATTCCCATTCCCGATTGTATTTCATCTACAATAAACATCAAATCATTTTCATCTGCAATTCGTTTCAAATTCTGCATGAATTCAGGTCGAAAATGATTATCACCACCCTCTCCCTGGATAGGTTCAATGATTATAGACGCTAACTCATTGCCATATTTAAATATGGCTTCATCACTTTCTTTATAAGCCTTATCCTCAAGTTCTTTTACCTCTTTTAAGTGATCTTTAAGAGGAAATGCAATTTTTGGATTTGTTATTCTTGGCCAATCGAATTTTGGGAAAAATTTTGTTTTTCTTGGATCAAAAGTATTAGTCAAGGATAGTGTATAACCTGTTCTACCATGAAATGCCTGTTTAAAATGAATTACTTTACCTGCTTCCTTAATTATACCTCTTTCAAGATTTAATCTTGTTTTCCAATCAAATGCCACTTTTAATGCATTTTCTACAGCAATTGCACCACCGGAAATAAAGAACAGATGCTTTATATAATCCGGTTTTGCAATTCTTGCAAATGTTTCAACAAATTCTGCCATTTCTACCGTATATATATCAGAATTTGATGGCTTGTTTATAGCCACCTTCCCAATCTTTCTAACAAATTTTGTATTGTTTAATTTAGGGTGATTCATACCAACCGGGTTCGATGCAAAAAATGAAAAGAAATCAATAAACCATTTCTTATTTTTAGAGTCATAAATTTTTGAACCTTTACTCTTTTTAAGGTCAAGAACAAAATCATACCCATCAGCAAGCATATAGCTTCCTAATGTTTTGTGGACGTTTTTAGGTGTAATTTTCATAGCACTTTCTCCTTTAATAATTTTTTGAAAATATCATATTAAAATATTACTGTCAAATACTATTTAACTTGAATCTGTTTATTTCATAACATGTTTCATTTTTATCAAAATCATATATATATATTTCATCATTCGTTAAGTGCTCGTCTTTAATAAACTCAATCATCAAATTATATTTCCTGCTCATCTCTTGCAAAAAGCTAATATGATTAATTTGAATATATTTTTCGAATTCGTCATTACAAATGATCCCTGTTTTTCTATTTTTATAAGAATTGCCATTATCATTAAACCACCTTACAATTTCCATAAAAAGAGTATCATTACTTACCATCCATCCTGTTCCTTCACAAGCATTACAGGTTTCATATATTGCAGAACCGGATGCATCTCTAATTCTCTTTCTGGTCATCTCTATTAAACCGAGAGGACTCATTTCAAATATATACGGTTTACTCCTATCATTTCTAATATATTTCTTAAATTCATTAAATAATTTCTTTTTATCCTCATTATTAATCATATCTATAAAATCTATTACAATTATACCACCGAGATCTCTTAACCGAAGTTGCCTTGCAATTTCCTTTGCAGCTTCTAAATTAGTATTCAGTATCATTTTTTCATGTTCTACCTTTGCTCCACTTTTTCAACTATTGACATCAATTGAAATTAAAGCTTCGGTAGGTTGAATTACAATATTTCCTCCGGAATGCAGAGGGACACTCATAGAATGCATTATATGTAACTCTTTATCAATCCCATATTGTTTGAATAGATCATTTTTATTATCTAACTTTAATATATCAACCAACTTTGGTTCATTGTTGGACAGATATTCTTTTAAATTTTCATATATATCTTTTGAATCTACTACACATTTGCTAACATAAGAGGAAAACAGATCCCTTGCAATTCTATCCATTAAATTGGATTCAGCATAAACAAGACTGGGGACAGGTTTTTTAGCTTCTTCATTTTTAATATGATTCATTTTAAACATTAACTTTTTAACCTCTTCATCTATTTCCTCAAATCTATGCTTCTCTGCCGCTGTTCTTACAATAACACCTATCCCCTTTAATTTTATCTCTTTAACTATTTTGAACAATCTCTCTCTTTCATTATGATATCTTATCTTTTTAGATATTCCAATCTGGTTGGCATTTGGGATTAAAACTACATACCTACCTGCTATTGATATATTGGTTGTTACTCTTGCACCCTTGTTACTAATTGGTTCTTTAATAACCTGAACAAGTATATTTTGTTCTTTTTTTAGATTTAATGGATCTACTTTATATTTAACAGGTAAAGGATTAAAATTCTCATCAAGAAACTGTTCTTGCTGTATTTGATCAAAAGGCAGGAATGCTCCTTTTTCCAATCCAATGTCTACGAAAACAGCTTTTAATGATTTATTTATTGCAATAACTCTCCCCTTGTAAATATTGTTGACAATATTTTCATTTGATTCTTCCTCTGTATAGTATTCTACCAAATTATTATTTTCTTTTATAGCAATTCGCAACTCATCCATTGTTTCACTAATAATTATCTCTTTTTTCATATTACATCCATTGGGGTAAGCATATTATTACCATCTAATACAAATAATCCTTTTCTTACAATATTCTTTTCAATTACAGATCCTCTGTCAAGTCCTGTAATTTTTGAAATAAGATCTAAAATATTTAAATTGTTTTCATTAAAAATATTTATAGCTATTTCTATACTTTCATCAAAATTGAAATTATATATATACTTATTCAAATCATAAATCCTCGTTTTATCTTGCTTTTTTATCTCAATCGTTTTTGATAACATTTCTTCATTTATATTCAAATGATCTTTAATAGAATACATTGCTAAATTAGTTATCGAATTCAATGAACCGCTTTTATGTCTAATCTGTTTCACCTCTTGTATTTGCAGAAAATCAGGTAGATATTTATTTATATTCTTAGTAATATCAATTGTTGTAATATGATTCAATTCCATATCGAAATACTCATTTAAACCTGAAACACCTATTGATAAAGCCGGTCCAAATGATAAATTCATATTAGGATTAAAGCCTTCGCTATATTTGATTGGTAAATCAGTCCTAATAATAGCTCTTTTGAATAATCTGATTGTATCAAGATGAGAGATATATTTACCATTGTCAATTTTCTGATATCTAAGTCTTACTTTTGGTCTAAATGAAGATCCTTTTCTTATGATTTTTATTTTCCTTGCAATAAATGATGATTGTCCTGTAATACTACTTGTTTTCATTTGTCCTGCTATTTCTCCTCCACACATACCACACATTTTACACCCATCTATTCTGCAATCCTCTGTAATTTCGCCTTTATCTGCCTTTTTCATCTCATTCTTGAGGAATTCTTCATTAACAAATTCTATAAATTTCCATGGTAATTTATCCCCACTGTTTTTTATATATATATCAGGATTAATATTTTTTTCGATAAAAGCGTTTTGCCATTTTTTAAAATCAAGCTTTTCAGACCAGGCACTAAATCTTTCACCTCTTTCCCATACATTTATTAGTACATCACCTAATTTTTCATCACCTCTTGCGAAAATACCTTCAAGGTAGGCAACCTCTGGTTCCCTAAATGAAATACTGACATTTCTTGCTCTTAAACTGTTAAGTATTAACATCTTCTTTTTCTTTACCTCTTCCATCGTAATTTGATCACAGTGTTCAAATGGTGTATGGGGCCTGGCCACAAATGGAGATATAGTTACTTTAATATCCTTTCTTTTCCACTTATTCCCTATTTTATTCAACAATTTTGCTATAGCCACAATGTCTTCATCCGTTTCAGTAGGCAACCCTATCATAAAATAAAGCTTTATTCTCCTCCACCCAAGTTCAAATGCGAGTGCTATGCTTTCTTCAATAGCTTCCTCAGGATAATCCTTATTAATGACATCTCTTAGTCTTTGTGTTGCTGCCTCAATAGCGATTGTAATCGAGCTTTTTCTTACTGTTTTTATAAGTTCCAATAGCTCTCTATCAAGAGTTTCTACTCTTAGAGATGGCAATGAAATTGATACATTTTTAGATCTGAATTCATTTATCAATCTATATATTATTGGTTTTATTCCAGTATAATCAGATGCAGATAGAGACATTAGAGAAATTTCTTCATGCCCGGTATTTTTAAATGTTTCATGTGCTGATTTTAATATGTTCTCAAGTGAAAGTTCTCTTACAGGTCTATATATTATCCCTGCCTGACAAAATCTGCACCCCCTTGTGCATCCTCTTGCTATCTCAATTGCAATTCTATTATGTACTATCTTGATATAGGGAACAATAGGTTTTGTCGGGATATTATCATATTTAATCTCTTTTAGAATTCTCTTTTGGACTTGCTTGTTGATACCCGGAACATATACCCCTTCTATTTTAGATAAATCATTTAGCACGCTTTTTCTCTCTCTTTTATTGTTTTTCCCCTCCTCTATTACATTTAAAATGTCAACTATACCCTCTTCTGCTTCTCCAATGAAAAACAGATCGAAAATATTTGAAAGAGGTAATGGATTATAAACACAACTCCCTCCTCCAATAATAAGAGGATCATTATCACATCTATCCTTGCTTCTTAGCGGGATATCTGCAAGATCAAGCATTGTAATAACATTTATATAGTCTAATTCATATTCCAGAGTAAAGCCGAAAAGATCCATTTCCTTCAAAGGTCTTTTTGTCTCAAGCGTAAACAGAGAAACATCGTTCTTTTTCATCAATTCCTCCATATCAGTCCATGGAGTAAAAACCCTTTCACATGAAAAATCTTTTTTAGCATTTAC
>CBDVEF010000144.1:0-5097 GCA_965372935.1 uncultured bacterium
AAATAGGAGGAGCAATATCCTCCTATTTAATAAAAAGGTAATTATTCCTTTACTACCCATAATTTAATGGTACTATATACATCTGAATGCAATTTTATTTTAATATCATAGACCCCAAGTTTTTTTATTGGTTCTTCAATAATTATCCTTTTATGATCTATTTCGTAACCTTCTTTCTCAAGAAGTTTTTCAATATCACTATTGGTTACAGAACCATATAATTTATCTTCTTCTCCAGCTTTAGCACTAACGGTAAGAGACAATTTTGAAAGTTCTTCACTTAGTCTTTCAGCATCTTCTTTTGCCCTGTAAACCTTTTTCTTTGCAGCGGATATTAAATATCCGACTCGCTTTTTATTGCTTTCATTGGCAATAATAGCTATGCCTTCTGGAATAAGGTAATTTCTTGCAAACCCATCTTTTACTTTCACTACATCCCCTATCTTTCCAATCTTTTCAACATCCTTAAGTAAAACTATTTCCATATTATACCTCTACTTATAAAAGTCCGAAACAAAAGGAAGAAGAGCTATTTCTCTTGCTTTTTTTATCTCTGATGAAAGTTTTCTTTGATGTTTTAAACAAACTTTTGTAACTTTTCTAGGTAAAATTTTTCCTGTATCACTAATAAATTGCTTTAATAAATCTACATTTTTGTAATTAATTTCCATATTATTATCATTACAAAATCTACATTTTGTATATTTTTTTATCATATTTCCTCCTGATTAAAATGGAAGATCATCAAGCTCTTCTTTCATATCAATCTGTTTTTCCTGTTCTTCATCAGGCATTGCTTCTGTTTTCTCCTCTACCTCACCAGCCATTTCAAACATCTTTTCAAGGATCTGCATTCTATTGCCTGCTATTCTATAACTTTTCCGTTGCTGGTTATCAGCTGTCGTCCATGTATCCTCTTGTAAGCGTCCTTCAATATATACAGGAGTTCCTTTATGTAATCTTTCCTTCACTCTATCAGCAAGATTCCCATAAATACTTACCCTGATAAAGAGTGTCATCTTTTTCCATTCATCTGTTGCAATGCTGTGATACATATGATTATTAGCAATATCAAAATTTACAACAATTTTATTTGATTTGGTAAATCTGATATCCGGATCTCTGGTCAATCTCCCTGTTATCATTATATTATTGATATTAGGCATTCTTATTTCTGACATTATAACCCCCTGATTATAATCTTATGATATTAAATCTTAAAATACCATCTCTAATTTTAAAATCTTCTTTGAGTGTGGAGATAACCTCTGGTTTTAATTCATAATTAAATAGGACAAAATAACCATTTACCTGCTTCTTTATTATATAAGCAAGTCTTTTAAGTCCCCAGCGGTTAACCTCTTTAACCTTTCCTGATTTTTCAAATAGATTTTTGATAAAATCAATTTCCACTTCCAATCCTGCTTCATCCAGTTCAGGGTTTAGTATAAAGAGACTTTCATATTCGTGCAAAATACACCTCCTAAGTTATTCATTTACTAATTTGATATTGAACTTATTCATAGCTGAAATTATACCATTATTTATCCATTCAAAAATAGCATCGTTAGCTCTGTTGATTATCTCTTGCATTTTGTTCATCTCAGTGATTGAAAATTTCTCAAGTACATAATCCTTGGCATTTTTATCAGGATTTCCAATACCAATTCTTAATCTTGGGAACCTTTCATTTTCTAACGAATAAATAATCGATTCAATCCCCTTATGCCCCCCATCGCTTCCTTTTTCTCTAATTCTCATTTGACCAAATGAGAGATTAATATCATCACATATAATTATCATTTTACTAAAATCGATATTATATTTGTCAACAAGTTCAGCAACCGCTTTACCGCTTATATTCATATATGTTATAGGCTTTGCAACAATAACATTATAATTCCTATATCCCTTTGAAAAATAATAATATTCACCTTTCCCGGGTTGAAATCTTCTTTTTAACACTTTTGCCAACATATCAACAACTATATAGCCAACATTATGTCTGGTATCATTATATTTTTCCCCCGGATTACCTAAACCTACAACTAATCTATTCATAATCAATCGGACTATTTTTCTTTCTTTTCTTCCTTCTGTTCTTCCTTCTTTTCGGTAATTACTTCAGGTTCTACTACCTCTTCTTCTATTTTCTCCTCTTCCTCAACTTGTACATGAGGAATTACTATTTCTGCAACTACATTATTCATACTTCTGTCAATTTTTGCATCACCGCAATCAAGATCTTTTATATATATTTTTTCGCCAACATTCATATTTGTAATATCGTATATGATCCTCTCGGGTATTTTACTAGGAATCGTTTCAATATCAATATCATGAATTATCTGCTCTAACATACCACCCTCTTTCACCCCATGTGCTATTCCTTCAAGAGATATTGGAACAGTTACCCTTACTGTTTCACCCTTATGTATCAATCTGAAGTCAATGTGGACTGGCGTACCTTTTAAGGGGTGGATTTGAAGTTCCTGGATAATAGCCATATGAGATTTACCCTTAATCTTGAGATTAATAACAGTACTCTCAGATGGGATTTCTCTTAATAGATCTGTCAATTTTTTAGAATCCATCTCAATTAATTTTGTTTTTTCACCACGACCATATATTATACCGGGGGTAATATTACTGTTTCTTAATCTTTTAGTGCCTTGTTTACCCTTCTCCTTTCGTATGTCTGTAGTGATGCTAAATTCATTCATATAAGCCTCCTAATATCTAATAAAATAATGTGCTTAAAGATTTTTCCTCATGTATTATATTAATTGCTTTACTTAACAATCCCGCAAGAGACAAGATGGTCATTTTTTCTAAGCGCTTTGCCTCAACTATGGGAATAGTGTTAGTGGTTACAAATTCATCAATATCTGAATTTGCTATTCTTTCTATAGCGTTACCCGAAAGAAGGCTATGTGTACAACAAAGAGTTATCGATTGTACATTATTTTCCTTCAATGCTTTTGAAGCCCCAACAAGTGTTCCTGCTGTATCAACAATATCATCAATTATTATACAATTCTTGCCTTTAACATCACCTACTATATGCATAACTTCTGCATGATTAGGTCTGGGTCTCCTTTTATCAATTATAGCAATTGGAGGTTCCCCCAGTCTTCTCGCAAATGCTCTTGCTCTTTTAACACTTCCTGCATCAGGTGAAACTATTACCAGGTTTTTAAGATTTTTTTTCTTAATATATTCAACAAGAACTGTCTCAGCATACAGGTGGTCTACAGGAATATCGAAAAATCCCTGTATGGTTTCTGAATGCAAATCCACAGTTAAAATTCTTTTTGCACCTGCTATTGTAATAAGATTTGCTATCAATTTTGCAGATATAGGAACCCGCGGTTCATCCTTTTTATCCTGTCTTGCATAACCATAATATGGAATAACTGCTGTTATTCTCTTGGCAGACGCTCTCTTAACAGCATCTATCAACAGAAGAAGTTCCATCAAGTTATCGGAAGGGGGAAATGTAGGCTGAATAATAAAAACATCGGCACCTCTTACATTTTCGTTTATTTTTATCCAAATTTCCCCATCAGAAAATTTATTTACAATAGCCGAACCTAAAGGATGTTCAATATTTTCCGCTATCTCCCTTGCCAGATGGAGATTAGCGTTACCTGCAAATATTTTTAGTTTCTTATACATAATTATCCTTAATAATATATTATATAATAATTTCACTGGGGCGGTAGGATTCGAACCTACGATTGCGGGCTCCAAAAACCCGTGGCTTGCCACTTGCCCACGCCCCAAAATTCAGATTTTGATTATATAGAATAATATTAGATATGTCAATAAGATATAGGACTAATGACATTACAATTCTAAAATATCACATTTTAATTACTAAGCGAAATGTCACATATAAAGGATTTTAAAATAACAGATGTCATTTTGAACCCTGTCTTGTCATTCTGAACTTGGTTCAGAATATTCTGCTTGATTATACAAATGTCATCCTGAATTTATCCACGCACATACCTATGTGCGGGATTTATTTCAGTATCTGAAAAGGAAAAATGCCTATGGATGAAAGAATGAAGTATAACATCATAATGAAGTAAATAAACATGTACAGAGTATTTAATGATATGTTAAATAAAAAATAACATTAATAAAAAAGCAGGTATATTAAATTTTGGAGTTAGGCAGTAAAAACACAAATGTTTTTGTCTTACTTAAAGCCACCGTTTTGCCTAATGTTCCAAACATAAAATAATTCTTTGAGAAGCAAATATTTTGGTGAGTGTCATAAAACACAAACTTTTTATATTGTGCTATATTATGTTTTTGTTTTTCAATAAAGATCAACATTATTTATCCAAATCATAAACATACCCTGATTATCCTTAATTCTTACCCACCCAAGAGGTTCGATCGTTTTTTTGTCAGTGTCATGATTTAAATGAAAACTACCTACTTTTATAAACCCATTTCTTTGTTCTATTATTTTCAATAGTAAATATTTAAATTGATACTTCGCAAGTATAATAAAATCAGCATCATTTTGGGGTTCCTTATAAACTTTTCTACTTCCACTATTTGTAAAACAGAAGATGTCTACAAAAAATGAGTCTGGGGTTTTTATACTATCTGACATCACTATGGAAGTGTAGACATTTTCCTCTATCTCTTTTGTATTAACCCATATTTTTAAATTTTTTATCGGATCATAGACTATACACAAATATTCTTCAAATTTGGCTAAAATAGGGTATCTATAATTAGAGATATGCCATTTATCTATGGGAGGATGATATCCATAATTACTAATTGGTATTGTTTCTTTAATTTTTAATGTTTTGTTATATATAAATTGCTTTCCATCTCGTGAGTAAGTTTTTAATTTTACTACTTTTCTAACAACAGAATTTACAGTTAAAATACCAATAGTACTTTTTAGAACATCCTTTGAAATATCTTTGTATGCAATATGGTATTTTTCATAGGGAGCGTCAGCAAATATAGATAGAGAATATAATAAACTAACTATAATGAGTGCAATTATTTTATTGATGTTTCTTGCATTCATATCTTTTACCTCCTTTCATAAAAAAACCTTAT
>CBDVEF010000145.1:0-5084 GCA_965372935.1 uncultured bacterium
TAGAGAATGAATTTAAAAGCGTTCTCGAATTCTTCGATATATCATGCAGAGATAAGTATATAAAAGAGTATTATAAATCAGGATTTGATATTCATAATCTGAAAATGTTTATTAAAGCGAAAATTTCTAACAATAATCTCAAGAATAGTATGCTCTCAGAATACGGAATGCACCCCGCAGAGATATATGTAGAATCTATGGAAAATGATAATCTTAGCAATGTTCCCGAACCATATATAATATTTGCTAAAAATGCATTGGAATTTTATAATAATAATAAGGATGTTGAACTTCTTGATATTTATATAGACAATTTATATTTTACCTGGCGTAGTAAAATTATAGGTAAATCCAATAATTTTTATTTAATTAATCTTGACAAAGAGGAGATAACTTTAATAAATATAAAAACCTTTGCCAGACTTCTCTATTTTAAAAATATAAAAAATGTAGATGAAGCCATTCTTAATGGCGGCTTTATTGATAAAGATGTTTTTCTTTTGCATAAAGGTGAAAATCTTAATCATATATACAGTTATTTTAACAATACACCATATGAGAAAATAGTTAAAAACGGATATAATTATCTGGTAACAAATAATTCATTTTCTCACCTTGAAAAGCTTTGCGAAGACAGATTGGTACAAATCGCAAAATCAACCAAAGCGGGAATTTTTGGTGTTGAAATTGTTTTTGCCTATCTTATGGCAAAAGAGAATGAGATAAAAAGGTTAAGAATAATCTTATCAGGGAAAAAAAACCATGTAGCCAAAGAGGTAATCAAAAAAAGATTGCCGGAAATGTACTGAGGTAAATATGACAAATCGTATTGCAGCTGTAGGAAAAAAGGATGCTATTCTCCCATATAAAGCTATAGGAGTCGATATATTTCCCGTTGAAAATAGAGATGAATTTAAAGATATTATTGGGAAATTGGTAGCTGAAAAGTTTGCAATTATACTGGTCACCGAGGATCTTGCCGAAGACAACAGTGATATAATTAAAGAATATAATGAATATATAATTCCAAGTATAATCCCTGTTCCCGGAACAAAGGGGATTACAGGTTATGGATCAAAAAGATTAAGAGAAGCTGTCAAGAAGGCAGTTGGTGCAGATATTTACGAAGAGTGAGAGGTGACGATATATGAAGAAAGGTAAAATTGTTAAAGTTTCAGGCCCTCTTGTTATTGCTGATAATATGTCAGGTTCAAAAATGTTCGATGTTGTATTTGTCAGTGATTACAAATTGATGGGAGAGATAATTGAGCTTGATAATGATAGAGCTTCAATCCAGGTATATGAAAATACTTCAGGGATTGGTGTCGGGGAACCCGTTTATCTTACGGATAATCCTTTATCTGTTGAGCTTGGTCCTGGTCTTCTTGAATCAATATATGACGGGACACAGCGTCCACTTGATGTGATCAGAGATCAAGCAGGAGACTTTATCACAAGAGGCATTCAAGTACATCCTATTTCAAGAGATAAGAGATGGAATTTTGTTCCTGTTGTGAAGAAAGGGGCGGAGGTTAGTGAAGGAGATATAATTGGAGAGGTGCAGGAAACGATTGTTGTTAATCATAAAATTATGATACCTCCCGGAATATCTGGAAAAGTAGTTGAAATTGAAAAGGGGCAATTTAAAGTGGAGGAAACAGTTTGTATAATAGATACAGGAGATAAAAAGGTTGATATTACGATGTTACAGAAATGGCCTGTAAGAATTCCAAGACCATATAAGGAGAAAAAGCTTCCTGAGGAACCTTTAGTGACTGGGCAGAGAGTCATCGATACATTTTTCCCTATAGGTAAAGGTGGTACAGCATGTATTCCAGGTCCATTCGGTTCGGGAAAAACCGTAACACAACATCAATTAGCTAAATGGGCAGATGCAGATGTTATCGTATATGTCGGATGTGGAGAAAGAGGAAATGAGATGACAGATGTTCTTCAGGAATTCCCTGAATTAAAGGATCCGAAATCAGGCGAAGCACTAATGAAACGAACAGTGCTAATTGCTAATACATCCAATATGCCTGTCGCAGCAAGAGAAGCCAGTGTTTATACAGGCATTACTATTGCCGAATATTACAGGGATATGGGATATAGTGTTGCTCTTATGGCTGATTCGACATCAAGATGGGCTGAAGCTATGAGAGAAATCTCCGGGCGGCTTGAAGAAATGCCGGGAGAGGAGGGTTATCCTGCATATCTAAGTGCAAGAATAGCAAGTTTTTATGAAAGAGCGGGTAGAATAACAACTCTTGGAAATGATGGTAGAGAAGGTGCTTTGTCGGTAATAGGCGCTGTTTCTCCTCCTGGTGGTGATCTTTCGGATCCTGTTGTGCAGGCAACACTAAGAGTTGTGAAGGTTTTCTGGAGTTTACAAGCAGACCTTGCATATAGGCGACATTTTCCTGCAATTGGCTGGTTAAGTAGTTATTCCCTTTACTTTGATAATATTAAAGAAAAATTGAAAGAAGAGATAGGTGAAGATTTCTTAATATTACGCGCTAATGCATTGAAACTTCTTGAAAAAGAAGCCGAGTTAGAAGAAATAGTAAGACTTGTAGGCGCAGATACATTGTCTATGCCTGATCAATTGGTTCTGGAAGTTGCAAGATCCATTAAAGAGGATTTTCTCCATCAGAATGCATTCCATGAAGTTGACACATATGCATCAATGAAAAAACAATACCTGATGTTGAAAAATATATTGTTCTTTAGCGATAAAGCAAAAGAAGCAATTGCAAAGGATATACATATAAAAACTATAAGAAAATTACCAATAGTTGAAAAGATTTCAAGGATGAGATATATCAATGAATCGAAGATTGTTGAACTTGAAAAATTGTATGATGAAATTGATAAAGAACTTACTCATCTTATAAATAAGTAGAGGTGCATAGATGTTAAAAGAATATCAAACAGTAATAAATGTTCAGGGACCTCTTCTGCTTGTAGAGGGTGTAAGTGGTGTGAAGTATGAAGAACTTGTTGAGATACAACTCCCAAATGGTATTAAAAATAAGGGACAGGTTCTTGAAGTTAAGGATGATAAGGCACTGGTTCAAGTATTCGAAGGCACAACAGGTATAAATATACCGGAAACGAAGATAAAATTTCTTGGAAAGGGTATCGAGATCCCACTTTCTACAGACATGTTGGGAAGAGTGTTTGGAGGTCTTGGAAAACCAATGGATAACGGATCTGAGATAATTGCAGAGAAGATGGAAGATATTAACGGTTCCCCCATCAATCCATATGCAAGAAGTTATCCTGATGAATTTATTCAAACAGGTTTATCGGCAATCGATGGTTTGAATACTCTTGTCAGAGGGCAAAAGTTGCCTATATTCTCAGGGTCCGGGTTACCTCATAATAGATTAGCAGCTCAGATAGCAAGACAGTCAACTGTCCTGGGGAAGAAAGAATCCTTTGCCGTTGTTTTTGGAGCAATGGGGATTACATTTGAGGAAGCCCAATTCTTTATAAATGATCTCAAAAAGACAGGAGCGATCGAAAGAGCTGTTCTTTTCCTTAACCTTGCCAATGATCCTGCTATTGAAAGGATTGCAACCCCAAGGGTCGCACTTACTGCTGCGGAATATCTTGCATTTGAGAAGGATATGCATGTATTGGTAATACTAACGGATATGACAAATTACTGCGAAGCACTTCGAGAAATCTCTGCTGCCAGAAAAGAAATACCGGGAAGAAGAGGTTTTCCGGGATATCTATATACAGACCTTTCGACGATTTATGAAAGAGCCGGAAGAATCAAAGATAAAAAAGGATCTATAACAATGATACCTATACTTACGATGCCGGAAGATGATAAAACACACCCGATACCTGATCTTACCGGATATATTACAGAGGGACAGATTATTTTATCAAGAGTACTACATCATCAGAAGGTTTCCCCTCCGATTGATGTATTGCCTTCATTATCAAGGTTAAAAGATAAAGGTATAGGTAAAGGCAAAACGAGAGAGGATCATGCAGACCTTTTCAATCAACTTTTTGCTGCATATGCAAGAGGTAAAGAAGCCCAGGAACTCGCTATAATCCTCGGGGAAGCTGCATTAACCGATATTGATAAAATGTATTTTAAGTTTGCTGAGGATTTTGAAGATGGATATGTTTCTCAAGGAGAATATGATAACAGAACAGTTGAAGAGACATTGGATATCGGCTGGAAACTCCTCTCAGTATTCCCTAAGGTGGAACTTAAGAGAATTAGAGATGAATACCTTGAAAAGTATCTTCCCGGGAAGGAAAATGAGAAGAAGGAAGAAGAATGATCCTTAAAGTCAATGCAACAAGAATGGAACTTCTTAAGTTAAAAAAGAAGTATTTAATTGCAAAAAAAGGGCATAAATTACTAAAAGATAAAGAGGATGAATTGATGAGGCAACTTCTTGATCTTATAAAATATATAAGAGAGCTTAGAGGAGAGGTTGAGAAGGAGGTTATAAGTGTCGTAGGGAGATACCAATTTGCTAAGGCATCGATGAGAAAAGAGACAGAGGATGAGATTTTTATGATACCTTCAAAAACAATAAATATCGATGTAAGGCAAAGAAATCTTATGAGTGTACGAGTTCCTGAATTTAAAAGGGAAGTAGAGGGGAAACTAAGAAGTTATGGTTATGCCTTTACTTCAGGTGAACTTGATGCATCTCTTCAAGCTCTGGATGATATTATGGAGCGAATTGTTATACTTGCAGAGAAGGAGAAAACAATTCAACTGCTTGCCGATGAAATAGAAAAAACAAGAAGAAGAGTAAATGCTCTTGAATATATTATGATTCCAAATATTGAAGAGACAATCAAGTATATTTCTCAGAGATTAGCAGAAATTGAAAGAAGTAATACAACAAGATTAATGAAGGTTAAGGATATAGTAAGGGCACATTAAAGATTGCCAGGGGGAGAGCTACCACCAATTCACGAATAAATAGTAATAGACACCAGACATCAGACACCAGCCGAGAAGGGAAAGAAAAAAATAACAATGAATTACACGAATAAATAGTAATAGACACCAGACGTCAGACATCAGACACCAGCCGAGA
>CBDVEF010000146.1:0-5084 GCA_965372935.1 uncultured bacterium
GAATTCTTTTGCAGAATTGAGTAATTCCTCGATATTCTCAATACGGGATACATCTTCCGGATCCGTTTTATTATACATTTTATCAATATAATCTGTCTCTTCAAGAATAATTTCAATTGATTCCCTTACTCCTCTGTTTTCAGATTTCTCCTTTATTTTTATATACATCGAATAGAAATTATTAATTGCATTAATACTCCTTTGTGTAATATCCAGGGAGGAAATATCCGGAATTATATCAAGTATTGATTTCCCTTTTAAATGAGCCTCGAATTCAAGTGTTTGAGTCGCCTTTTTCCCAATGCCCCTTGTTGGTATATTAATTATTCTGAGAAGAGACATATTATCTTTTGGATTTGCAAGTATATTGAGATATGCAATAATGTTTTTTATCTCTGCTCTTTCAAAGAATTTCACACCACCAACTATTATATATGGAATTTGAAATTTCTGTGCAGCCATTTCAAGACTTCTACTTTGGGCATTCGTTCTGTAAAGTATTGCAAGATTTCCAAAAGGGACCCCTGTTTTATTAAGATTCTTTACCTCTTCCATTACCGTACTCGCCTCTTCCATAGAAGAGTAAGATGCTATGAGATTTAATTTTTCTCCACTTTTCCAATCGCTAAATAAAGTTTTTCCTTTTCTTTCAACATTATTGCCGATTACTGATGAAGCTGCTTTTAAAATATTTTTTGTAGAACGATAATTTTTTTCGAGACGGATAACTTTGGTATTTTTATAAACCTGATCAAAGGATAGTATATTTTCAATATTCGCTCCCCTGAAACTATAAATCGATTGATCATCATCTCCAACAACGCAAATATTATTATGAACATCAGAAAGGAGATTTATTAAATCAAACTGTATTTTATTTGTGTCCTGATACTCATCAACCAGGATAAATTTGAATTTGTTATTATAATACAATTTTATTTCAGGATATTTTTCCAGGAGTAGGACAGTCTTGCTTATCAAATCATCAAAGTCCATAGAATTATTTAGTTTTAAATATTTAATATATTCCCTATATATTATTGCAATTTTCAACATATTTGGGCTGTAAGCACTTTTCTCATACTGTTCGGGGGATATTAATTCTCTCTTTAACTTTCCTATAACCTGTTTGATATATTTTGGTTTAAATGTCTCCTTCGGTAAATCAAGGTTACTTATAATTTTTTTGATTAAATTTATAGAGTCGTTTTGATTATATATTGCATAATTACTTTTAAATCCTAATAACTCTGCATGTTTTCTAAGTATTCGGGAACAGATGGAATGAAAAGTTCCCATTGTTATAAAATTAGATCTGTCACCTATTAGAGATTTTACTCTTTGTTTCATCTCTTCGGCTGATTTATTTGTGAATGTAACAGCAAGAATATTTGAAGGATTAATGCCGGAGGCAATTAGGTAAGCAATCCTGTATGTAATGATTCTTGTTTTTCCACTACCTGCACCTGCAAGAATAAGAAGGGGTCCTTCAATTACCTGACATGCTTCCTTTTGTCTTTCATTTAATTGTGCCAATATCTCAATTTTATTCATTGTTTTGGATGATAATGCTTTATTATCCAACTGTCAACCTTTAACCATAGTCAGATAGTAGATAGGTATAGACATACTTACCGCTTTAATGAGAGAGGAAAGGATTAAATCCATTCCTCTCTCATTAAATTATCCCCTCTCCCTTCTGTTCCCTCCCATCTGTGGAGGGAAAGTTATAAATATTCTTTCGTGCAATTTTCCCTAATTTGTGAAATTGTAGGGGGACGATGCATCGTGCCCTAATCTGTGAAATCGTCTTACATTTCCAATTCCTTGGTTTTCTTCCTCGCCCTTTATGGCCTGCCTGCCGAAGCCTCGGCGTAGGCAGGGAGAGGACTAAGGTGAGGGTGATTATAAGTATTTAAGTAGGAAGTGAGAAGCAGGAAGTTTAAAAACGTAAATCTAAAACCTGGACAGCAAATGGGAATGCAAAACGTCAATGGGAACGGATTAAAATGGTAATATCATTTTTCTAAATTCCCAATTCCAGCCTGACCCCCCAATTTGAGGTCACAATTTGTGATCTCAAGTTTTCAAATTCCTCTTTAATTAACTGAAACATAAAATCTTCAGGAAATCTATCTATATTCCTTTTAACTGCCTGAACGAGTACCCTTGTCTCAACTCCATAGAGTTCTGCTAAATCCTTATTCAACATTACATTTAATCCTCTAATCAAAAATATCTTCTTTCCAATGGTATCTTGTTTAACAATATTTTCCATATTTATCCCCCGTTTTCTTCCACGACTTTTATCTTTTCTTCTGTTAATCCATATAATTCATATGCCAATTGGCGGAATCTGGTGGCGACATGGGATTTTATGCGGTAACCGACGGAAATAATTGCGTCTAAGTTGTAAAATTTTTTAATCCTTTGAACCTGCCGTTCCCCTTCTTTTTGAACTTGTAAGAAATCCTTACAAGTTGCCTCTTTATTCAATTCCTTTTCTGAATAAATATTATTAAGATGTATGGTTATATTCTGCGGTGTGGTTTGTAAAAGCTCTGCCATCAATTTTTGTGTCAGCCATACAGTTTCATTGTCAAGATGCACCTCTATTTTTGTCTGACCGCTTTCTGTTTGATAAATTAGTATTTGAGAGTTATTTTTTATTGGAAGATTTTTAGTCATTATATACCTCCCCAAAAAAAGACTGATTCAATTCTCTACTGCCTGTTATAGTTTATAATCATATAATATAGCTTATACTATATATCATTAGAAATTGAAAATCAAGTTCTTTTTAAAACGTAGTAAATATGTCTAGATATTTGGGATTAAATCTTGAAAACCGACAAATCCCTAAGTTCATCTGAAATAAATCCTAATTAGGCAAATATATGTCAACGATAATAGTAATTAATAGATCTGATTCCTTTATTTTACAATATTGATTGAATATCAAGAGGAATTCAAGAAAGGGTTAAAATTGACTTTGGAATAATAGTTACGAAAATTGATCCTAATTATCCCATTATGAAAATACTATTAAAATGGTAATATCATTTCTTTTCTATATTCCCAATTCCAGCCTGACCCTGTTACTGTTATTTTTTTTTACTATTTCCAGATGCCCTCTTTAGCAATCCAAGACTTAGTTATTTCCGATTTTTCATTAATTGAACGAACTATAGGTTCCAAAAATGTAGTTATTTCTTGCATTACTTCACTGAATTTTTGATTTACATTGTGAAGGCGAGATTTACGAAGAAATGAAGCCCACTTCCTTTGCCGTTCTTTGTCTCTGTAAAATTCAGGACGAAAAACCAAAGGATTTTCTGGCATAGGAGTTTGTCTTCTTTGGAAAGTAGTTTCAATCGCTTTTTTAAGTTCATTACTCCTAAAATTATGAGAGGATGAAAGAAAATAAACATCATAAAAATCTTTCATACGACTATTTACCATTGCCAGTTTAACCATGGCATCAAATTTCTCGGATATAACACTCTCAACTGAATATATTTTAACTTTTGGTGGATCGTCCAATAAAGATGGAAATTCAATAAGAGTAGCCTCAGGTATTATAACATCTCCGAAACCTATATCTATTTGTAATCTTTTTCTTGCCTGCTCTAAAGTGACTTCTATCTTTAGTCGTATTCCCTCATAGTCTGCATCTTCCGTTATTCTTTCTGATGTTATAGATGAAGGGATAAATATAACACCGTCATCACATTGTATTTCTGAAATTCTTCTAAAAGTTTTTTTTATTTCATTAATATCGTTTTTTAATCCTTCAGCAAGAAAATCAATATCCTTGGTAGGACGATATTTCGGTATCTTCAAACAAATCAAGAGCAGCCCCCCTTTTAAAATAAAACTGTTAGAAAAATCTGAAATTGACAAGCGATAGAGCAATCGTTCCTGGAAATATCTAAGTAATATTGAATCGAAATCTACTTTTTCAGCTCTTGCAATATTCATAAGTCTTGCTCGTATTGAGGCAGGTTTATTTTTGATTTCTTTTTTCATAATAACAGTCAAAAAATATTTCAAACAATTACATTAAGCCATTCCTGAAGCAATGGTCTAACCCTGCAGACTTCTGCATACTCCAATAGTTTCTCCAGATTGCGATTTTTACGCTTGAGATATTCGGTTAGTCCCTCTTTGGCTACATCAAGTCCCAATTTGTTCCTGTAGCGGATGCAATCACAAATTGTCTTTTCAGGAGAATAAATGCGAACTTTATGCCCATCAATCCTTATTATATCTATGCCTGATTCAAATTGTTTTGTGGAGAAATAATAAAATTCTACAGGCGGATATTCTATTTTAGGCTTCCATGACTTTCGATATATGGCTACGGAAATAACCGAAGGATTAAAGGTTGTTAGTTCGTAATAAGATAGCGCAGAAAAGAGACATATAACTCCTTCTGGTATGGCACATGCAATATCAATAAAACTCTGGTTAGAAATAATAGGAGTGTCTGATAGTCTATAAAGGCCATTTTTTACTTTAATTATTAGGCCTTCTTCAAGTGCAGCTTTTATATTTCGGGGATGAACACCTTTAGCCAGGATATCTTTGGACCTGGCATATCCATTATGTGTTTTGAATATTTCAACAATTTTTTGATATTTATCATTCATAACTCAGCACCTCTTTGGATATTTCCATAGGCACATTATAACAAATGCCGAGGTTTTTGTCCATAGCCCGTAAAACCCCTTTGCATATTATAGCTATCCTTATCCATCCTAAAACCTCCTTTTGCCTATACTATTTCTGCCACTCTTCAAGTGCATGCGAAATCTATTCAATATATTTATTGTTTAATATCTCCGCTTTCTACCCGTTTGTTTAATTTCGGTAATACGCTTTTGCTTTTTGAATTATGTTTTTTTATTTTACAATATTGATTGAATATCAAGAGGAATTCAAGAAAGGGATCACACTTGACTTTGAAAGAACAGTATCAAGATTTGCCCCTAATTATCCCATTATGAAAATACTATTAAAATGGTAATATCATTTCTTTTCTATATTCCCAATTCCAGCCTGACTCTGTTATATACTCACTT
>CBDVEF010000147.1:0-5051 GCA_965372935.1 uncultured bacterium
GGAGATCAGACCAAAGCACTGGTTAAAAAATATTTTTCTTATAGCTCCATTCCTATTCACACCTGAGAAATGGGGGATAGATAATATCATTCCTATTATAGTAGGAATGATTCTATTCTCACTTTCGGCAAGTTCGATTTATATATTTAACGATTTAATGGATTTAAAAAGTGACAGGAAACATCCTGTGAATAGGAGAAGGGCTTATGAAAACGGGGAAATTTCAAAAAACATTATGATTATCTTGATGATTCCTTCTATAATAATTACATTGATATTTTCAATTATATTCGATAAAAATTTCTTTTATATTATAACATTATATATAATTCTGAATATTTCCTATTCAATATATCTAAAGAGAATAAAATATATTAACTTCTCTGTTATTGCATTTGGTTTTTTATTAAGAATTTTAGCAGGATGTGCAATAATCAATGTTTCGCCATCATACTGGATACTTGTAATGACATTTCTCCTGACATACTATGTTTCGATTGTAAAGTATATTGTAAATAATAAACAAATAAAATCGGATATGGTAACAGTAAAAATAATATCCTGTTTGATACCTATTGTATATCTTTTTTATACGATTTCACCTGAAACAGTATTACATTATGATAATTACTTCCTCCTGTTTTCTTTGATACCTGTTACATTAGGATTCGTTTATACAAATAAAAAAATTAAGATTTCAAATGAAATAGATATTGTAAACTTCTTCACAGACAAGGTATATTGGAGTATTTATATATTATGGTTGATAATGGTAATTATACCTATAAGTATAAGATATTTTATCTGATAATTGTTGCAATAAGCATTGGATCAGCTTTCTTTATTCAAAATATAATAATACGAAATAAGGTAGGCAGGAATAAATATTCATCTATCCCGCTAAAAGGTCATATTGGTCATATGACTGATATGAGTGGATTTGCATCAAGTGCAATGAGGGTGAATTCTATAACGATTGGTGATTTATATACAAAGGAATTTGCTGATTATAAAGGTATAAAACCGGGGATATGCTTCTTAATACAAAAAGCTATGACATTTATAACAGGTAATTCCATAAATGCAAATATATCACTCAATTTCTTAATGCCCGTTCTATATATTCTGCTTATATTCTTTTTTCTATATAAAATATTATGTGTTAATTACATATTATCAATAGCCGGAGCGGTTTCAGTTCTTTCATTAAGTGATATAATAAATAACATTTTTAATCTTCATTTTACAAATTTCATTCACTCATTTTTCAATTTTGCAAATGGTAATTATCAATTCGGTTATTTTGCCAGGATTCCGTTTGCACAGTTATCATTCTTTTTTCTCATAGCTTTTATGATAATATTTACCTATTCTATATTAAATAAAAAATTCAGATTATCTATTGTTGCCGGGATTTCATACGGACTTCTTTTCTATGTATATTTTTATTATTGGACATATATTTCGGTGTTTCTAACTATTTACCTGATTGTTTCTATTATTAAGCATAATAACGATCATATAAAGTTTATAACGACTGTAATTGTTATCGGTTTACTTATTGGTTTATATTATATTGTCAATTACTTTTCTTTTCAGAATTATAATTTTGCCAGTGAGTATATAAGAAAGATGGGTATAGTGTTTGGAAGAAGTGTCGAGAAAAAATCAATTGTAGAAATTCTGGTTATCATTTCATTAATTGTCTTTATATTAAAAGGTAAGTTTAAGAAGATTGACATTATAATTGTATCATTTATATCAGCTATTGTTCCGCTTATGAGTATTCAAATAATAACCGGCTATACGCTGGAACCCGAACATTTCAGACTGACCGTTTGGACACCATTTATAATTATTTTTTTCTTTTACTATTTCGAAAGAATATTTAACAAATTCAAATTTAGAAATACGATTGCAATTTCGCTTATTATATTCTGTATCTTTTTACCATTTTATAATAATTCTCGTTTTGCATTGAAATCTCATAACTGTTATAAAATAGAAAATAGCAAAAGGGAAATTGTAGATTATATAAAAAGTAATATTGAAGAAGAAAAGGTAATTGCCGTTATTGATATCCCATTAAATTCCTATTTATCCTACAATATTCGAAATCCACTTTATATTTCCAATGGTTTTTACAATTATTTAAGTGTAGAGAAAATAATTGATAGAACAATTCTACTACTAAGTATAAAAGGATTGGATAAAAAGTATATTAATATGCTAATAAAATCTTCTTCATTAGGGGGAAATTGTTTTGATAATGATTCAGTGTATAACATAAAAGCATGGAATTTTTACTATCTACATACATACTATTTTGACTATTCCAGGCTTGAATTCGATATTCCCGATGATGAAATACATAGAATATTAGCAAAATATGATGAAATGAAAATTGATAGTTGTAAGATAAATTTTGATATATTAATTACAAGAGGAGAAATATACAGTAAGTATTCTAATTATTTTGAAAGAATTTATAGTTCAGGAGAATATTCGATTTATAGAAAAATGTAATAGAGTAAATAGGGAATAGAAAATAGTAAATAGGCAAACGGGAATGGTGTGATAAAGTATAAGGATAGATTCCTGCTTTCGCAGGAATGACAAAGAGGGGATGCAGGAATGACAAAGCTCGCTTCCATTGATTCATTGCAAGAAATTGTAATTGCGAGGAGTGAAACGACAAAGCAATCTAAATTTACTATTGTGGGATTGCTTCACTTCGTTCGCAATGACATGGTTATATCTTTCCCCCTCCCTTCTGTTCCCTCCCACAATGGGGCGGGAAAGGTAAAAAGATATTTTTATATTAGTTAAATTCGTGTTTATATTCCTCTTATACTTCCTCGCCCTTGATGGGAGAGGACTGAGGTGAGGGTGATAATAAGTATTTAAGTAGGAGGTGAGAAGTAGGAAGTTTAAGATGAAAATCGAAAAACGGGAACGACAAACACCAGCGGGAACAGATTAAAATTGTAAATTGTGAATCATAAATTAGTGAAATTCATTCTCTAATTCGTGAAATAAAGTTAAAAATTATTCTCTCTCCCTTAGTGTAATTCGTGGCTATTCCTTCTCTTCCCTTCCGTGCTTATAATTCTCTTTCAGTGGTTATTCGTGGTGGTTTTCCCTCTCCTTTTCTCAATTGATAGGAGAATCATTGTTATAATTATCCTAAATGCTTATTAGGTTTAAATATCGCGAAAAGTATTAAAAAAAATGTAAAGAAGTAACTTAATGAACTTGGATAGGCAAGAGAAGAGGAAAATAAATTGTAAATTAAAAACGCAGTAATCATTGACAGAATACCATACATTTTTTTCATTGCTGATTTTATATAGAAGAGAAAAAATATTGAAATATATGATAATAATCCAAAAATACCTGTGTCAAAAAATATTTCGATATAACTATTATGAAATTGTTTTCCCATTAGATCAGATCTTATATACTTTTCTGCAATTGGTAAGGAAGTGAGAAATTTTCCACAACCATAACCATTACCTTTCAAGATATAGGATTTATATATGTGAGATGCATAATTTATAAAATATTCTCTGTCTGAAACAAGATATTTGATTTGATCATTAAAAGGTTTGAAAATAAATATAGTTACAATTAAGGCAAGAAGGAGAATATATAGTAGCAATTTGCGGTTAAATGTTTGTTCAAATGACATTTTCATTCCCCAATAGACAAGAAGAGTAAGGGAAATAGCTCTTGAAAATGAGAGGAGGATAAAAACAATAGATAATATATATATATAGTTCATAAATTTAAGTTGTAAAATATTAAACTTATGATTGGATTTCTTTATAATATCAATTGAGAAGATTGATAAAAGACTAAGGATACCTATCTGCTTACCCATAAAAATACCTGTAAATGTGATTAATCCAAATCTGGTAGTTGTCATAAGATGATAATTAAATATAAATAGGAGTAGGGAAATTAGGTATATAAAAGTATTGATTAAAAGAACATATATGAAAAAATTTGTAATATCAGTTTTGTTGCCATTTAGAATGTAAATTATAGATATGGATATTAAAAGCACATTGGTTATAAATAGTTGTATAGAAATGATATGTGAATAACTGTAGAAAATTGAAACAAATTGTATTAAAAGAAAAATCACAATAATTGATAAAGATGTTCTGTCAATATTCCTTATAGTATATTTTTTACGAAATATATCATAAACTATAATTACTGCAATTAGTATGTATAATATAGGTCTGATTTTATAAAAAAAACCAAGATCAGGTTTGAAATATGCTGAAATAGAAATCAAATATAAAAAGGAAAGAATAATGGAATTTCTATGTGTATTTAATAGATTTGTCATATTGTTTAATATATTTTAATTGAGGAATTAACATCAAATATATAACATTAAAAAGTTCGGTTGCAAATATTGCCAAGATAAATCCTAAAATATTTTTATTATAAATATATATTATACTTGTTGCTATCAAGGAAAAACATATAATTGCCAAAGCATTGATTTTATCGGAAATCCTATTGACAAGAAATTTATTTTCATAATATAGTGTTAAGATAGAAGAGGTAATTGCTGATATTAGTATTGAATAACCTGCACCATAAATGCCATATCTTGGGATTAGAATTAAGAGGAAGAAAATATTTACTATAAAGCCGAAACTTAGAACCAATGTGTAATACTTTTGTTTCATTTTACTTATTAGCTGATATCCAATGAAATGTATATATGTATATAGTATGGCAGAAAATGTTAGTATTTTCGCAAGGTTAATTGAGAAAATGTATTCTTTTCCATAAAGAAATTCAAAGATAATATCTGTATAAATTATTAGTGGTGCTATTATTGAAAAAATGAACAATAAAAGTATATTCCAATAAAATTTAGAGTATTTATAGAATATTAATCTGTTAGAACTAAATCGGGATATTATAGGAAGTAGTGAATTCAAAACAATTGATAGTAAACCGGAAAGGAAAAGGGAATATTTGTATGCCGATCCAAACTGTCCAACATCATTGGATTTTAAAAGATA
>CBDVEF010000148.1:0-4987 GCA_965372935.1 uncultured bacterium
TACTGGAACAGGTTCGTATTCGAAATCATCAATATATGCTGTTGCAAATACATACAATTTACCGCACTATTCAAAAAGTAGTATTGTTACCGATGAAAATGGAAAGATGTGGGCATTTCTTGGTGCAGCAGGTACGGGATATCTGACGGCGTATTATCGTTCAGGTACAACATGGTATCCTGGTGGTACTATTGATACTGGTGATGTATGTGCTAATGGTAATTGGGATGTCGTTGCTTTTGATAATAATAAATTGTTAGTAACATATCTGATTGGTACTACCATTAAGGTAAGAAGATGGAACGGTTCATCTTGGGACACGGCGAGAAACATATTTATTGGCGGGACAAATTCAGGCATCCCTTCGATATGTGTTGAAGATGACCATGACACTTTTTGGATTTCCTATTCCAAAATGGGAAAAATTTATCTTCGAAAGCATGTTTATTCTACAGATACAACAGGCAATGAAATAGAAGTAACAGATGATGGAGGTTTTTCTGAAATATCTTTGACAAAGGAAGAAGATAAAGTTCTCATTACCTGGATTAACATTCCAAATGTAGAATCCTGATTGTATGAGATATCATCTGAGACTTTCGACTCTATAAAGATTTTGTATAATTCTGCTAATAGGGTTCATGTTCCCTTTGCGACATATCCTCTTATAAATAATATCAGGGTTGAAGATGGGGCAATCGCAGTTTTTCAGACTGAAGGAACTGCGACAAATTTATATTATCAAGAAGAGGGAGTTATTGGTTGGCCTGTAATGGACCAAAGCATATCCATATCTAAAGTGTCCAATTGGGCGATACTAAAAGATACAGAAATGCAGAAGGTATCGAGCTGGAATATTATAAAGCAGATCACTTCTCAGAAAGTGTCCAATTGGGATGTCACAGGAGTTCAGTATAATATTGAAAAGATATCTCAATGGTACATAGCATATGAAGGAGAAATATTTGTCCCTTCGAATTGGATCATCAAGAAACAGAACACGACCCAGAAGGTTTCCGCATGGGATGCAAAAGTTCAACGGTCAAGTCAGAAGGTATCGAGTTGGGCAATGACTGGATATCAGATCCAGATCGAGAAGGTATCGAATTGGGATATGTGGCTTGGCTATCCTGAACTGGTATCCGCTTGGGTCATTCCAGGGAATGAGATCACAAAGCAATCATATTGGGATATCAGTACAGAGGCCACGATCCTGTACAGTCAAAAGACCGGAGACTTCACAGGGGACTCAACAGTATGGAATACAGAACGGAACGGATCCGGCAGATATTCAGTACCGAATGAAAAGGATTATTGTGTCATTCAGGACACACATAAGATATCATCCATTGCACACCACCTTTGCGGTCCAGTATGGATCGAGTTGGGAGGAGAATGGGATAAGGGAAACTATCTAATTCACATCAATGGAGGGATCACCAGACGGGGTACATTCACAGATACGGGTGGGAAGATAATCTTCCAAGGACATTGTAGGATTGATGGCATAGATCGGGGTCATTCAATCCACCAGTTTGATGTTACAAATGATGGTGAGGTTATCTTTAATAATGGATGTGAGATCGTTCAGGACACTCCAGTTAATAACAGGGGAACCATTTATATGAACAGTTCCAAACTGGACTTTGATGGATCTGGAGTTAAGGTCACAGTAGGATCTCATTCAAGCATTAACTTTGGAGGAGGGGATGAGTTCACGCTTGTTGCTGTTGTATCATGGGACGATCTATCCGCTGATACTCACCTCAGATATATCATCAATAAAGGTAAATTATCTGGGGGTCCACTTGATAATGTTAATGCCTATTCATTGGCTTATAATAGCAATACAAACACCCTGATATTCAGCCAATCATGGTATGGTGGTGGGGATGATTGTACATTTAATTTCACTCCAGTTGTAGGTCGAAAATATTATATCATGTGCAGGAGGACGATTGATAATATCGGAGAGCTTTGGGTAGATTGGGAGTTGGAAGATAGTCAACACATGTCCAGGATCGATCTTGCAAACGATGAGGAGCTTGAGATAGGAAATACAAAGCAAATCAATATGGGGACCAATTACAATAAACACTATGGGGAGATCTTCGAGGTATATATCTGGAAACTTAAAGTTGAGCATCGGGATTGGTACAATCTGATTTTCAAAGGATATGTAACATCATATCACACTCTCAAGTTCCTTATGACAGATGGAGAAGGAACTACCGTCACAGATGATGGCCCAAACAATAATGATGGTACAATAGCAAATCTGACATCGGGTACATGGGTACAACCTGAAGATTGGAAGATCCGGCACAAGTTCATCAATTGGAAATCTGGATCATTTTATCCTTCGAGTGGAATAGCAAAGGAGATCATCAATCAAGGATCGATAGATACGGGAATATATGCAGTTGAATATCAAAACAGGTTCGTGCAGAACGGATCCTTGACAGGATCGATCCTGGCAGATGTCTATCATACGGCACAAACGACCCTCACCATCGATGAAGATGGGATTAAGGAGTATGATGTCAATGAGATCGTTCTTGACAGGAAGGTGTCTTTGGCTGCAAAGCTGACTACATTGATGAAGAACCAGACATATCTTGACAATTTAGTAAATGGTCTCGATTTCCTCGATTTGAAATATAATGACATCACCATGTTCCAGGGGACCATCTGGAGAAAGGATCATGCCGGGAGTGGAATGGTCAAAATGACATTTTATGATTATTTGTTCCAGCTCAAGAAGATGAAGATCTTTAATTACATTCAAGGGAACCTGCATCAATGGGCGATAGCCCCTGTGAAAAATGACACTCCTGCGGAGATCACAATGGATGCTTTGTATAATACAGATTATCCGAGTCCATTTATTGATTTGACATTTTTAAACACTCACGATAGTCACAAACTTATTAAGGCTACCACAAGTGTCGAGGTTTCTGCGGTTGCTGGATATGATAGTGCAGACGCTCCAGTAGTTTATAGTTATTTAGGTCAAGAAGTTTCACTCAGGAAAGATGCGGGTCACATCTTAAATGTGTCCCTATTAGTGAGCAGTCATGGTAGAACGGGTGGTTCGACTGGTTCAGTAAGAATGTACATCCTGGATTGGGATAATAACAGCGACACATACGGGGAAGTGATTTGTCAAGGTAATATGAGCCAGTTGATAGGTAATGTAAATGGTGTTCCGAATTCTGGAACCGAAGAATATCATAATTGGCCCGTTGCTCAATTGTTTGGTAGAGTAAAGGCTCCGAAAAAGATATTGGTGATAATTGGCAATTCTACAGACGGGACAGGGAGTACATTAGTCAGATGGAGTGGTTGGTATGTCCCATATAGAAGTGCATGGAATTGCAGTTATAAAAAGACAACAGAATACACGCCAACCGATGCAGGAAATTATATTGGAGAGAATAGACAATATGATAGTGAATGGACTCATATGGGGGCAGGATTCGGAATAGAGGTTGAGACTGAAGGAGATTGGGATGATAAAAGAGAACCAAATGATTTGGATTATTCATCTCTTTCGCCAGTAAAACTTGGATGGAACCAGACACCTCCATCCTTCAATAACTGGACAAGATATGACTGGACCAACTCCAAATATGATATTGCAAGAATTACAATGTGGCACGATCCAGATACAATCGATGACCACATAAAGAACCTTATCAATTCTTTTGGCAGGTGGTGGTTTGATGTAATCAGAAGCGAAGTATCTGAAGTTACCCTACCGTACATTTGGGCGATCAATGAAAGCCCATCCGATGTCACAATCAGATTGCTTGAATTTTTCCTTGGTGAACAAAATAATATATTTGAGGGTAACAATTCTATTTACAATGCTGAAAGACTAAAGGGAGTATCTGATTTCAGTAATTATAGTGACGAAGAACAAGATCGCAGAACAATGATATACGCCCCAGATCGAGAAGGAATGCCTTCAAGGAATAGAAATAGATTGGGCGGGTATCTTAATGGTGGTTTCACGAAGTCGATGGAAGAGTTGGTGAAGCAGACTGTTATTGAAATGGAGAGTGGAGAGATACCAACATATACGGATTATTCTCTGTCAGAGCCGTTCATATCAGAAGTGTTCTCAACAGGGAGTCCAATGGATGAAGCATACGAAAAGGCCGTTGAGATTGTTGCAGACAAATCAGGTGACTGGAATGAAGGATCTCTTGATATGTTTGACATTCCTTTTGATGTGCTTCGGATCTTCCTTTCGACAAATGAGCTTATTAAGATTGTTGATAGCAGACATGATTGGGTTAAAACAGGAAAGACGCAGAATGTCAAGTTGAAACTGAAGGATGGGAATTGGCAATACTCTGTAAATATAGATGAACAATATAACATCTCTGTGAAGGAGATTTTTAAAAGAGATCTGAGAAAAAGTTATTCCGATATGACTGGTATATCTTCAGGTATCGGTAATGTTTCAAGGCCACAAGATACAAGTATAGGCGGATCCCAAACTTCAAAAGCCAGGATGACAGTCGTATTGAATGGGCAAAAGGCACTTTCAACAGAAGCAGATATCAAGTGGGATAAAACAATCCCCAACGCAATCGAGGTCTATGGTTCTTTCACCGATGTTGATGATGATGATTGGTGGATATTATTAGGAAATGATCCATCCATTCCAACAGATCAATCGATGCAAACACAAGATAATGAATATCGTTTGATGGCAAAGGCGAAGAGAATAGTGAGTAATGGATATTCATTTATATTTGCTCAAGTAAAAATTGACGATCTAATAGGTGAGTGGTTAGATTGTTTCAAGGTCTATGAAATCGGAGTTATTCATTCAGCGACCAAACCAACCTGGACTCCATTTTTCCCTGTGGATTGCAGAAGAGTTCTATGGGTTCCAGGATTGACAGAGGTGGGGAAGGTGGCAGATCTGATATCTGATGGTGAGATCTACAGACCTCCTGTACTCTTCATTCGT
>CBDVEF010000149.1:0-4955 GCA_965372935.1 uncultured bacterium
GTAAAGGACACACTTGCATATGTAGCAGATGAGAGTAGTGGACTTCGTATAATCAATGTATCAAATCCTGCATCACCTACAGAGTTAGGTTATTATGGTACAGGTAGTTCTGCTTATAGTGTCTATGTAAAGGACACACTTGCATATGTAGCAGATTATGGTTATGGACTGTATATTATTCATTACACAGGGCAACACGGTATAAAAGAAAATGTATGCAAAAATATGAAAAATGTAGTTTATATAAGTGGATATAACAACATAAGAATAAATTACAATGTAAAAAATATATCAAATGTAAGAATATATATATATAATATCCTTGGACAGAGGGAATATTTAGCTGTAAACGGATTAAAATCACCTGGTAATTATTCTGTAAGATGGAATGGAAAAACAGGTGTTTACTTTGTAAGAATAAATATTGGTAAACATACATATACAAAGAAGGTTATTATAATAAAATAAATATTGGGGTCAAGTCTTTCAATTACTATTATCATTGTCATTGAGTAATATATTAGATAATAATTAAGAGACATGACCTTTGGATCCCTTGACAAAATCACTAAATACATATAATATTCCTGCTAAAGGAGTATAGATGAGAGTATTATCAGGCATACAACCATCGGGTTCTCTTCATATAGCAAACTATTTTTCAATGATGAAGAGAATGATTGAATTTCAGGAAGACAATGAATTGATTTGCTTCATCGTAAATTATCATGCTCTTACTTCCGTTTTCAATAAAGAGGAGCTGAGCAGCAATACAATTTCAGCAGCAATTGATTTTTTATCGCTTGGTATTAATCCTGATAAATCTATCTTTTTTATTCAATCCGATGTTCCTGAAGTATTGGAACTAACCTGGATTTTATCTAATGTGACACCAGTAGGATTATTGCAAAGAGCTCATTCATACAAGGATAAGATAGCAAGAGGAATACCAGCTAATCATGGTTTATTTAGCTATCCGGTTCTTATGGCTGCCGATATATTAATCTATAAACCGGATATTGTTCCTGTTGGTAAAGATCAGAAACAGCATGTTGAAATTTCAAGGGACATAGCAATTAAATTTAACAATATATATGGAGATGTTCTTAAAGTCCCGGAAGTCAATATAGAAAAGGATGTGTCTTCGATTACCGGTACAGATGGGCAAAAGATGTCTAAGTCATATAATAACACTATTAAAATATTTGCGCCTGTTGAAGAGATACAAAAATCCTGTATGAGTATTGTGACTGATTCAATACCTATTGATAAGCCCAAGGATCCCGATAAGAGTGTTTTATTTGAGATATATTCCCTTTTCCTTGATTCAAGTGAGAAAAAAGAATTAAGGGAAAGATTCTTAACCCCAGGACTCAAATATGGTGATATTAAAAAGGAACTATATAAGAAGATTATAGGATATTTTGCTCCTTTCAGAGAGAAGAGGGAGTATTATGAAAATCATATAGATGTTGTTTATGATATTCTCTCCGAAGGTGCAAAAAAGGCTCACTTAGAAGCAAGAAAGACACTTGAAGAGGTAAAAGATGTAATAGGATTAAATTACCGGGAGGATTAAAGGTAAAGATGAAAGATATTTATATTGATAAAACAGCAATAGTGGATAGCAAATCAAGGATTGGGAAAGGTACAAAAATATGGCATTTCAGTCATATAATGAAAGGGGCAATAATTGGAAATAATTGCTCACTTGGGCAGAACTGTTTTGTTGGAGATCGGGCAGTTATTGGAAATAGGGTGAAAATACAGAATAATGTTTCTGTGTATGGTATGGTGACAATCGAAGATGATGTTTTTGTGGGTCCATCTGCTGTATTCACAAATGATCTAAATCCAAGAGCTTCATATCCTAAAAATGGAGATTGGGTGCCTACTCTAATAAAAAAGGGAGCTTCAATAGGGGCTAATGCAACAATTGTATGTGGAACTACAATAGGAGAATGGTCTTTTATTGCTGCTGGTGCTGTTGTTACAAAAAATGTACCTGATTTTGCATTGGTTGCAGGTGTGCCAGCTAAGATTATTGGATGGATGTGTGAATGTGGAGAAAGGTTAAGTTTTAATGTAGAAAGCAAAGATAAAGAGGAAATCATTATAAACAACTGTCCGAAATGTGGAAGAAAGTATGAAAAGATAGAAACCAGCGTTAAGCAAATTAGAGGGGAATAATGCATATAGATCTTTTAGATTTAAAAAGAGAATATGATTCTATTAAGGAAGAGATAGATAGTGCTATTTTAAATGTCATATCTTCAGGAAGATTCATATTGGGTGATGAGGTAAAAAAGTTTGAGTTAAAATTATCCGATTATTTAAATGTAAAGCATGCAATAGGGGTTGGTAACGGAACCGATGCTCTTTCTCTTTCCCTTCTAACAATGAACATAAAACCTGGTGATGAGATTATAACAACACCATTTACATTTATTGCAACTGCCGAGGTTATATCTTTGTGTGGTGCAGTTCCCGTATTCGTTGATATAGATATTGAAACAGGTAATATAAACCCATCCTTAATAGAAGAGAAAATAACATCGAAAACGAAAGGAATAATTGCAGTTCATATATTCGGACAACCATGTGATATAAGTGAAATAAAGGATATTGCAAATAAACATAACATCTTCTTAATAGAAGATACAGCACAAGCAATAGGTGCAAAATACAGATCAAAATTTACCGGTACATGGGGAGATATCGGTACAATGAGTTTTTTTCCTACAAAGAATTTAGGAGCTTATGGCGATGCAGGTGCGATTATAACAAATGATGATGAAATTGCCGAGAAGATAAGGAAATTAAGGGTTCATGGATCCGATAGGAAGTATCATCATATAATTATTGGATTCAACTCAAGACTCGATGCTATCCAAGCTGCTATATTAAATGTCAAAATTAATTATTTAGATAAGTGGACAGATAGGAGAAGAGAAATTGCAAAGAAGTTATCAGAGAATATATATAATGTCAAAATACCTTTAATAAAAGAAAATAGAGATCATGTTTTTCACCAGTATACACTTAGATCTAAGAAAAGGGATGAGTTTATGAAATATCTAAATGAAAATGATATATCGACGGCAGTTCATTATCCTATACCGTTACATTTACAAATAGCTTTTAAGTATTTAAAAATAGATGAAGGTAGTTTCCCAAATGCAGAGAAATTAGCAAGAGAGGTCATTTCAATACCTGTGCATCCTTTCTTGACAGAAAATGAAATATTATATATAATCGATGTGATTAATAAATGGAAAGAATGAAAATTTTATCTTAAAGGAGGTAAAAAAATATGAAGAAACTAATAGTAGGAATTTTGGCATTGGTAGTAGGAGTGGGATTCGTTGGATGTAACACTGCTAATCAGGAACAGGTAAAGGTTTTGAATGATTCTATTACGGTTTTGAATCAGAAAATTGAGGAGCTTAATATACAAATTGAAGAATTAAAACCTGAAGAAGAGGTAAAAGAAGAAGTCAAAATAGAAACTGAAAAGAAGATTCCAAAGAAAAAGGTAATTAAAAGAGTAAAAGGTTAATAGGAGGATTAAATGAAAAGAATATTAATATTCCTCATAATACCTGCAATACTAATTGGTCTTGCAAGTTGTACCAATCCGGTATCAACAATAGGAACACCGACTAATCTTGCATGGACAGTTGGAACAAACGGTATTGATCTTACGCTTTCATGGACTGCTGTGGATGATGCAGACGGTTATATTGTTATAACACCTGCTGGTGATACGGTAGAACCCAACACAAATACAGAATATATTTTTGCAGATGCAATAATCGGAACATATAGTGTATTGGCATTTGCGAGTGCAGAGTATGGTACTGCTGCAACATTAAGTAATGCACCTTATGAACAAACAAGTGCTATGACGATTTACCCGTTATCTTCAGCATCAGGTTGTAGTGGATTTGATATTACAACTTCAAATGGAACAGCGGATACAGTTTCAATGGCAGATAGTACTAATGCCGCGACTGTCGATTTTTATTTAGATAATTCTCTATACTTTTCTTCTGCTGATCTATTCTTAACTTTTACATGTGACAATAAAACAAGATTTTTGGATAGTGGAACGAATGAAATAGTAAAATGTGATGAATATATACCGGGAACTAATTATTTCAATAAAGAATTAGCTGTTTCAGAACATTATTATATGGTTAGCTTTTGCGAGACAGATGCAACAGGACCATTTTATTATGGAATTATAAAAGATGTTATTTCTACAGCTGATAATGTAAGCTTTAAGTACGAATTCCAGACACTAAAAGGTTTTAGAAAGTTCTAAAATTAGTATTACTCAGATTTAATATAAGTAAGGGGTGCATTTCGCACCCCTTATAATTTTTTTGATAAAATACTATAACTGTTTATTCCTTTCATTGTAATGTTATACTTACTCCTTTCTCCTTTCTTTATCATTCCTGCTTTCGCTCTTTGGCTTTCCCGTAATCACCCTCACCTCAGTCCTCTCCCATCGAGGGCGAGGAAGTAAGGGGAAATAACCATGAATTACACGAATAAATAGTAATAGATGTCAGACACCAGACATCAGACACCAGCCGAGAAAGAGGGAGATCCACCACTAATTCACGAATTTGGAACGAATTTCACTAAGGGAGGAGAGAATAATTTTTTACCTTTTCAGAAAGACAGAGAGGGAGAAATAAAGTGCGAATTTCACTAAGGTAGGAGGGGAATATTTTACAACTTTATTTCACGAATTAGGACAAATTACACGAAGAGGAAATTTTTTAACTTTCCCTCCACATTGTGGGAGGGAACAGAAGGGAGGGGGAATAAGGGCGAATAATTATTCGCCCTACAATAAATTTACAATTTTACGATTTACGATTTACAGCTTTGTCAAGTCCTGAAAAAAAGTTGACACTTTTTCCATTAATTTACTCCTACTA
>CBDVEF010000150.1:0-4942 GCA_965372935.1 uncultured bacterium
CTATCATAATCCATTAGCTTTACAATACTATACAACATACGATGACAATGATGGGCACAATGAAATAATTAAAATTAGAAAATATTTATAGATATTTAGATGCTGAATCAAGTTCAGCATGACAAGCTAATTACACGAAAGAGAACAATTTTAAACTTTAATTTCACGAATGAATACTAATTACACTAAGTAAACAATTTTAACTTTCCCGCCCCATTGTGGGAGGGAATAGAAGGGAGGGGGGATAATTACAACAGAGAGGAATGGATTTAATCCTTTCCTCTCTCATTAAAGTGGTAAGTATGTCTATACCTATCTACCTGCTGATTTGTTTATTAGATTGACAAATAGGTTAAAATAGATTATAAAAGCATAAATTTATTTGTTATAATATTTGTCTTATGAATAGGATACAATATTGACATAGATTGTTAATTTAGTTATATTATATCAGAATTAAGGAGGTACTAATTGGCAGTTAACATTCATTTACGCAGAGAGGGCAGAAAGAATAGCCCATTTTATCGTATAGTTGTGGCAGATATAAGAAGCCCGAGAGACGGGAGATTTATTGAACAATTAGGATATCATAACCCACTTAACAAAGAAGAATTAAAAATCGATTTGGAAAAAGCCGATGAGTGGATTAAAAAAGGAGCTAAACCATCCAATACAGTTTCTAAACTGATGGAAATTGTTCGTAATAAAAAGGATGAATAATACTGAAAGTCTTTTAAATTTTCTTACAGAATCTTTAATTGACAAGAAAAGTAAATATAAGGTTATTAGATTAGAAAGCGATAAGAATATTCTATACTCGATTCGGGTCAGTAAGGATGATTTAGGAAGAGTAATAGGTAAAGGTGGAAAAACTGCAAATGCTATAAGATCATTTATATATGCGTGTAACAGGAATGGTAAAAAGGTAAATGTTAAATTTGAAGAATTATGAGAGAAGATATTTGCATTGGCATTATTGGTAGAACACATGGTATTCATGGTTACTTTAGAGTAAAATCACTTTCTGATTTTCCGGAAAGATTTATTAAAATAAGAAAACTTCGCTTAAAGGATAAAAATAAAGAAAAGATATATGATGTTCAAGATGCATTAATAAGAAATAATAAAATATTTATAAAGGTTCAAGGGGTAGATTCACGAGAAGATGCCATGAATTTAAATGGAAAACGAATAGTAATTGATATTAGTGAAAGAATGAAATTGGGGGATGATACATATTATATCAATAATCTTATAGGAATACATGTATTTTCTAAAGATGGAAATGCTATAGGGGAGGTTTCCGATATAATAAATAATGGAGCCAATGATATTCTTGTTGTTAAAAACGGAAATAATGAAATATTAATTCCTATGATAAAGCAATTTATAAATAGTATTAATTTAGAAAATAGAGAGATTATTATAACCCCATTAGAGGGGTTAATAGATGTTCATTGACATTTTAACAATATTCCCTGATTTTTTTTCATCTCCATTTAGTGTGGGAAACATTAAAATAGCGATTGAAAAGGGGGTAATGAATACACATATTCATAATATTCGTGATTATTCTAATGATAAACATAAAAAAACAGATGATTACGGATTTGGTGGTGGTCCTGGAATGATAATGATGATTCAACCGATATATGATGCATATCAAGCTGTAAAAAGAGAAAACTCCCATGTTATTCTCTTTACACCTCAAGGAGATACATTAAAACAGGATAGGATTGAGAAAATTGCTGAATTTGATCATCTAATCTTTATTTGTGGTAGATATAAAGGGATCGATTCAAGGGTTGATAGTATAGTAGATGAAAAGATATCTATCGGTGAATATATAGTAAGTGGAGGTGAATTTCCGGCAATAATTCTTTTGGATTCGATTGCGAGACTTATGCCGGAAGTGATAAGTGATATAGAATCTGCCAGGGAAGATAGTTTTTCATCAGGTTTGCTGGATTCACCAAGGTTTACACGCCCTAGATTATTTAATGATTTAGCTGTTCCTGACGTACTTGTATCGGGGAATCATAAAGAGATAGAGAAATGGCGTAGACAAAAATCGCTTAAATTGACATTCTATAAGAAGCCATATCTGTTGAATAATGTAAAATTATCTAAAGAAGATAAGAAATATATAAATAGTTTGAATAAAGAAAATGCTAAGGAGGAATAGATGGATATACTTGAAAGCATTGGAAGAAAGAGATTGAGAACAGATCTGCCAGATTTTAATACTGGCGACACTGTAAGGATTTTTATCAAAATTGAAGAGGGGGAGAAAAAAAGATTGCAAAGATTCGAAGGAGTTGTTTTGCAAAAAAGAGGTAGTGGCATCGGAGTAACTTTTACAGTAAGAAAAATATCGGATGGAATAGGTGTCGAAAGAATCATTCCCCTTAATGGTCCAATGATATCAAAGATTGAGATATTAAAGAGGGGTAAGGTTAGAAGAGCCAGGATTTTTTATTTTAGAAAACTAACTGGTAAAGCGGCAAAAATTAAAGAAAAGAGGTAATAAATATTTTAGATCAAGAGATATGGGAACAAAATATACATCTTATTGCAGGTGTTGATGAAGTAGGACGTGGCCCTTTAGCAGGCCCGGTTGTTGCTGCTGCAGTTATCTTACCATACGGTAAGGTAATTAACGGGATTAAAGATTCAAAGAAATTGTCTTCTGACTTGAGAGAGGAGATGTTTCATTTGATTATAGAGAATGCAATTTCAGTAGGGATTGGATATGTGGATTCCCTAATTATTGACAGAATAAATATATTGCAGGCAACATTCGAAGCAATGAAACAAGCTATTTGCAATATGAATCTATTGCCGGATTATATACTTGTTGACGGGCAATATGAAATTAAAAATATACCCATATTTCAAAGTGCAATAGTGGGAGGAGATAATAAGAGTCAATGTATTGCCGCAGCTTCTATTGTTGCCAAAGTCTATAGAGACCGGCTTATGGAAGAGTTTGACATTGAGTATCCGGCGTATAATTTCATGAAGAATAAGGGGTATGGAACTAAAGAACATATTAATGCAATTAAAAAGTTCGGACCATGTAAAATTCATCGTAAAAGTTTTGCCCCAATAAAAATATTCTTTAGATTTAATGAATAATGAAGGAAAAAGGGGTGAAGAAATCGCCTCTTCTTTTCTAACTAAAAGGGGGTATAAAATAATTGATAGGAATTTCCGATTTGGGCGGAGGGGAGAAATTGACATAATAGCTACATATAAAAAATCTCTAATCTTTATAGAAGTAAAGATGAGAAATAATGAGAAATATGGGGATGCAATATATTCGATTAATAAAACAAAAATCAGAAGAATAATTAAAACAGCGAAATATTTTCTTGTCAAGAATAAATTATATAATAAAATAGATGTCAGATTTGATGTAATCACAATTGATTATAGAAATGGTCAAGAACAGGTAAAGCATATAATAAATGCTTTCAAGGGGGAAATATGATATCAAAACTTTATTCAGGTACTCTCGAAGGAATCAATGCTTATATCGTAGAGATTGAAACAGACCTTACAAGATCTCTTCCAGCATTAAATATTGTTGGATTACCTGAGCGTGTTATAAAGGAAGCTAAAGATAGGGTAGAATCGGCGATTAAGAATACAGGGATAAAATTCCCAACAAAAAAAATAACTGTAAACCTTGCTCCGGCAGAAAAAAAGAAAGAAACATCAGCTTTTGATCTCCCAATAGCTGTAGGAATACTTGCTGCATCAGGTGATCTGATTACGTCTGCTTTAGAGAAATATGTAATTTTAGGTGAGCTTTCATTAAGTGGTAATGTGAGAAAGATAAATGGTGTATTATCAGTTGCTTCAATAACAAAAGATAGGGGTTTTAAAGGGCTCATTTTACCAAGACGGAACGCATCAGAAGCAGCGATTGTTAAGGGTATAGATATTATTCCTATAGATTCTCTTATGGAAGTTTTAGATTTTTTAAGGGGAGATAAAGAAATAGAACCTTACAAGATAGATATTAATGAACTCTTTGAAATTGCTGGAAAATATGATGAGGATTTTTCTGATGTTAAAGGACAGCAATTGACAAGAAGGGCAATTGAAGTTGCTGCTGCAGGAGGGCACAATTTGATAATGATAGGTCCTCCAGGGTCCGGAAAAACAATGTTAGCAAAAAGAATATCTACAATATTACCTAAAATGACAGTAGATGAAGCTCTTGAAACGACAAAGATACACAGCTCTATTGGAAACCTTGATTATTCAAATGGAATAGTTGCTACAAGACCATTTAGATCTCCTCATCATACAATTTCAAATATTGGGCTTATTGGCGGAGGACAAAGGATAAGACCAGGTGAGGTTAGTCTCGCCCATAATGGTGTGTTGTTCCTCGATGAATTACCTGAATTTAACAGAAATGTATTGGAAGTTTTGAGACAGCCACTTGAAAATGGGAATGTCACAATTTCCAGAGCAACTGGATCATTAACCTTCCCTTGTAGATTTATGCTTGTAGCTGCTATGAATCCCTGTCCATGTGGTTATTTTGGGGACCCATATCATACCTGCACATGTACTCCTAATGTTATACAAAAATATATGTCTAAAATATCCGGACCACTGTTAGATAGGATAGATATACATATTGAAGTCCCAGCTGTGAAATATAGAGAATTAACCAGTAAAAATATAGGAGAATCATCTATTAGTATTAGAGAACGTGTTCAATGTGCCAGAGAAATGCAAAATTCAAGATATGTTAATGAAAAAAATATATATTCAAACGCTCATTTAGCAGTACGGTCGGTAAAAAAATATTGTATTCTGGAAACAGAATCAGAATCGCTTTTACAAACATCAATACATAAAATCGGAATTTGAGCTCCTGCATAAAATAGAAATCTAAAAATAACGCCTACAATTGCAGATC
>CBDVEF010000151.1:0-4858 GCA_965372935.1 uncultured bacterium
ATAGTCGCCAACAGAATCTATAAATATTTTTATAATATCAAGCCCTTCCTCTCCACCTTCAAGAGCAAATCTCGGTTCATATGTTACCTCAGTTTGAAGATTCTCCATCTGTTTTTTATTTAAATATGGAAGATTGGCTGTAATTATATCTCCTTTTGCTTTTATGCCTTCAAACAAATTACCTGTGTTAAACGAATATTTTCTATTCATTCCGAGTAGTCTTTCTGCATTCTCTTTGGCAATTTCAATTGCATCTTTAGAAATATCAGAAAATACAACCTCTATATTCTCTACATTATTAGCATAATAGGAAGAAGCAATTCCTATTGCACCGCAACCCGTACCAATATCAATCAGTTTTCCACCCTCTCTCTCTTTTAAAAACTCAATCGATTTTTCAACAATAAACTCAGTTTCAGGTCTAGGAATAAGAACCTTATTGTTAATATTAAAACTTAACCCGAAAAATTCAGCTTTATTAATCAAATACTGTATCGGGACTCCCTTTATCCTCTCTTTAACAAGATTCCGATATTCACAAAGTTCATTTTCATTAACCAATTTGTCAAATTTCAGGTAGAGATCAAGTCTTTTTAAACCGAGTGTATCTGCAAGCAACAATTCGGAAGATAATCTTGGTTCAGATATGTTTTTTTGCTTAAAGTAATCTTTTGTTACTTTAAGCAACTCTTTTATAGTCCATTCTTTTATCATAAATTATTGAGCATTTTTGATTGAAATTCTACTGTAAGTGTCTCTATTACCTCATCCAAACGACCTTCCATTATTTCTCCCAGCTTATACAAAGTAAGATTTATCCTATGATCCGTAATTCTGTTCTGTGGGAAATTGTATGTTCTAATTCTCTGGCTTCTATCCCCTGTTCCCACCTGTTTTCTTCTCTCATTATCGATTTTTCTATTTTCTTCCTTAATCTTCAAATCATAGAGTCTGGCTTTTAGAACCTTCATAGCTTTAATTTTATTCTTATACTGACTTCTTTCGTCTTGACATACAACCACAATACCTGTGGGTTCATGCTTTACTCTGATAGCTGTAGCAACTTTGTTTACATTTTGCCCACCTGCACCCGAAGCATGGAAAACATCGGTTTTAATATCAGAGGGATCAATATCTATCTCCAGATCCTCAGCTTCCGGCAATACCGCAACAGTCACAGCTGATGTGTGTATTCTCCCGCCAGATTCGGTTGATGGCACTCTTTGAACCCTATGTGTACCACTTTCATATTTCAATTTACCATAAGATCCATAACCCTCTATATTTGCAATTACCTCTTTAAATCCACCAAGCTCAGTCATATGAGAATTAATAACCTCGATCTTCCATCCCTGTGATTCGGCATATTTAGTATACATTCTGAAAAGATCGCCAGCAAAAAGAGATGCCTCCTCTCCACCAACACCAGCCCTTATTTCAATTATAATATTCCTGTTATCTCTCGGGTCTCCAGGCAAAAGTTTTATTATCAGTTTTTTCTCTATCGACTTTATTTCTAATTTAAGACTTTCGATTTCATCCTTTATTATCTCAATCATTTCGATGTCCTTTTCAATCTTCAACAACCCTTCATTATCATTAATCTGCTGTAAAATGATTTTATATCTATTGTAATATTCAAGATTTTGTGATAACTCTTTTTCCTCTCGAGATAATTCCTTAAATTTATTAATATCCTTCATAATAGCAGGATCAGATAGATCCTGCTGTATCTTTTTATGTTTATCTTCTAAACTATCAAGCTTTTCAATTAATTTTATGCTAAGCATAATATTATTTTACCAGCAATCTCCCAAATGATTTTATTTCCCCGTTTTTCTCTTTTATAACTGCCTGTGCTGCTGCAAGCATAGCAATAGGGACTCTGAATGGTGAACAACTTACATAGTTCATATTAATAAGATGACAGAACTCAACACTTGATGGTTCTCCACCATGTTCACCACAGATACCTATTTCAAGCTCCGGTTTTGTCATCCTGCCTTTTTCAATTGCTGTTCTTAAAAGCTGACCAACACCCTCTCTATCAAGTACGGCAAATGGGTCATTCTTAAGAATATGCTTATCATCAATATATACCTTCAGTATTTTTCCCACATCATCTCTTGAAAATCCGAATGTTGTTTGAGTAAGATCATTTGTACCGAAAGAGAAGAAATCAGCATGTTTCGCAATCTTATCAGCAATTACAGTTGCTCTTGGTAATTCTATCATAGTTCCTATCATATATTTAAGGGAAGAATTATACTTTGTGAGTGTTTCTTTGGCTGATTCTTCTACAACTATTCTCTGTGACCTGAGTTCTGCCTCAATTCCTACAAGAGGAATCATCACCTCGGGGAGTACATTTACCCCCTCTTTCTCAACCTCACATGCAGCTTCAAATACAGCTCTCGCTTGCATCTTTGTTATCTCAGGGTAAGTAATACCCAGCCTACACCCCCTATGTCCTAACATTGGATTGGATTCATGCAGTGAATCTATTTTTTCTTTAATCTCTTCAACTGAAAAACCCATCTCATCAGCAAGTTCTTTTATAAGATCATCATCTTCAGGTAGAAATTCATGCAAAGGTGGGTCCAATAATCTTATAATTACAGGATATCCATCCATCACTCTAAATATTCCTTCAAAATCTTCTTTCTGCATCGGGAGTATCTTTGCAAGTGCTTTCTCCCTATCCTCTCTGGAACCGGAAAGAATCATTTCCCTCATTATCTTTATTCTATCCTCGGCAAAAAACATATGTTCTGTTCTACATAACCCGATACCTTGTGCTCCAAAATCTCTTGCAACCTTAGCATCATGTGGTGTATCAGCATTTGCCCTTACTCCAAGTCTTCTTATCTCGTTTACCCATACCATAAAGTCATGAAAATCATCCTCTATCTTTGGATCTATTGTTTTAAGTTTACCAAGATATACATTACCAGATGTACCATCTACCGTTATATATTCATTCTTATTTATTGTAAGGTCGCCTATTTTTATCTTTTCAGTCTTATAATCTACCGTTATCGCTTCACAACCTACTACACATGTTTTACCCATACCTCTCGCAACTACAGCAGCATGTGATGTCATTCCTCCTCTCGATGTAAATATCCCATTGCATGCATTCATACCCGCAACATCCTCCGGAGATGTTTCCGTTCTTACAAGTATTACATCTATTCCATTTTCCTTCGCGTTTATAGCTTCTTCAGGGAAAAATACTACTTTACCTATAGCAGCACCTGGAGATGCAGCAAGACCTTTTGCGAAAGGTGTATGATTTTTTATCTCTATAGGATCAATTATCGGATGAAGGAGTTGATCAAGTTGCATCGGTTCTACACGCATAAGTGCTTCCTCTTTTGAAATTAAACCCTCTTTCTCCATATCAACTGCTATTTTTATAGCTGCCTTACCTGTCCTTTTACCATTTCTTGTTTGAAGCATCCAGAGTTTCCCCTTCTCGATTGTAAATTCTATATCTTGCATATCCCTATAATGATTTTCTAGTTTATTCCTAATTTCAACTAGTTCCTGATAAACTTCAGGCATTACCTCTTCTAATGTGGGTAATATCGAATTTCCTTTTGTTGCAAGATTCATCTCTTGAGGTGTTCGGATACCTGCAACCACATCTTCACCCTGGGCATTGATAAGAAACTCACCGTTGAATACATTTTCCCCATTAGCTGCATTTCTTGTAAATGCAACACCAGTTGCACAATCATCTCCCATGTTACCGTAAACCATCGATTGAACATTAACAGCCGTTCCCCAGTTGTCTGATATATTATTTATCTTTCGATAATCTTTTGCTCTTTTATTATTCCATGAATCAAATACTGCTGTAATAGAACCCCATAATTGTTCATTGACATCCTGTGGGAATATATGCCCAAGTTTACTTCTAATAAGTTTTTTATATCTCTCGATAACCTCTTTAAGATCATCTGCTGTAAGTTCCAGATCCAACGTTATGCCTTTCTCATTCTTAACCCCATTCAAAATTTCTTCGAAATCATGATGAGGAACACCCATAACGACATCGCCATACATCTGTATAAATCTTCTATAACTATCATATGCAAATCGTTCATTACCTGTAGCGATGGCTATACCTTCTACCGTTTCATCATTAAGACCAAGGTTTAAAACAGTATCCATCATTCCTGGCATTGATACCCTTGCACCTGAACGAACAGAGACAAGAAGCGGATTATTTTTATCACCAAACTTATGATTCATTGCTACTTCAATTCCCACTATGGCTATTTCTACATCTTCTTTTAATCCTTCGGGATATTTCTTATTGTTTTCATTGAAATATGTACAAACATCTGTTGTTATTGTAAATCCTGGAGGGACAGGAAGTCCAAGACTCGCCATTTCAGCCAAATTAGCACCTTTACCCCCAAGAAGGTTTTTCATCTCCTTCTTTCCATCTACTTTATCATTAATGAACCAATAAACATGTTTCATATATTTGCCTCCTTATTTTTCGGTGTATAATAACACAAAATTTAATGTAATTCAATCACAAACTTTTAGCGAATTATACAAATGGGAACCACGGAAGGGGAGGAAGGGGGAAAAACAACAATGTCATTGCGAACGAAGTGAAGCAATCCCACAAGAGTGAAGTTAGATTGCTTCGTCGTTTTACTCCTCGCAATTACAATGATGGGTTTAGATGAATAAACATGAGAGGGAGATCCACCACTAATTCACGAATAAATAGTAATAGACGTCAGACACCAGACATCAGCCGAAAAGGGAAAGAGAATATAAACGAATTTCACTAAGGAGAAGGGAATAATTTTTAACTTGAATTTACAAATTAGGG
>CBDVEF010000152.1:0-4821 GCA_965372935.1 uncultured bacterium
AAATACTTATTATCACCCTCACCTCAGTCCTCTCCCATAAAGGGCGAGGAAGTAATATTATATTCATTGCCATTTTTCTATTTACGATTTACGGACTTCCCAATTCCCACTTGTAACTTGTGACTTGTATCTATACCTATCTACCCTTCCGACTGTTTTACAACTTGACATATCATATATGATTTATTATTATTAAATTAGTATTTTTTAAAGGAGGTTTAAAAATGCGAAGGAAATTATCGTTATTAATACTTATTGCTTTAATAAGTATTATATTTATTTCCCCGATCTCAGCCGGTGAAATTATACACACAATTTCACCCCAATCAATCAACTATGGTTATGAAAATGGTTACATAACATTAAACATTAACGGATATAAAAACATTTTAAGTCCAGGGGAACCTGCACTACCTTATAAAGTGATAAATGTTCTTATACCACCATCAGCCGTTGTAAAAGATGTTAAGATTGATAACATCAGACATTCATCAAGCATTATATCAGGAAAAGTATTTCCTGCCCAGAAACCTGTTCCGATAATGGATAAAAATATTCATCCATTTACAGAACCTGTTTCAAACATCTATGACAACTCTAACATGTTCCCCGGAAATCTTATAGTAAATATAGGGACTGCAAATAAATCGAACTTCAGGATTGCTCAAATTGCCGTTTATCCTGTTCAGTATCTACCTACAGAGAATAAAATCAGCACTTATTCATTTACTATCCATATATTATATAGCGAAGGGAAAGTAACACCTAAAACAATGAATGAAAATCAGTATAAAACATTTGGGAACAAGGTTAAATCCCTTGTTATTAATCCTGAAATATTAGGGACATACCAGTCTTGCATAAGGAGGTAATGATGAAAAGATTTATGACATTAAGCTTTTTTCTACTTATAGCATTATCTCTATTCGGAGATTCTATTATTGTCAGACACTCCCCTATTCCAGGTATCCCTTTACAAAAAGCAAATGTTAGAAAAGCAGAACAAAGATTTTTAAAAGTAACAAAGCAACTTATACCTTACAATCAAAAACCTTTTCAATTTTTCTCCTTTGATTTAAAACAGAAAGGTGAAATAAAATTCAAGAAAGATAGCCAAAGTTTTAAAAAAATAATTAATAAGAATGAAATATCTAAAAGAAACAGAGAAATTATATTGGGACCTGAAAGTTTTGAAAGTAGTGTTCCACCTGCAAATTGGTATCAATTTGTTTTTCCTGATAATCAATCGAGTAACAGGTGGTTTCAAACTACAAACGGTGGTCATAGCGGGTCTTATGTAGCATGGATGAATTATGATGTCGGTAATATACAAAATTGTGCTCTTTCAACACCTTCTATGGATCTATCAGGCTATACTGATTGTTCAGTTATTTTTTACTTATGGCAAAGTACCACTTGGACTGATACATTGCGTGTTTTGGCAACTACCGATTCAGCCGGTACATGGTACACAATGGATAAATTTGTACAGACAGGATATAATTTCGATCTGGTAACAGTCGACTTATCATATTTTAATGATAGCTCACATGTGTTTGTTGCATTTAATTATTATTCATCACCTGATCAGAATTCGGAAGGCCTTGATTATATTACAATTGAAGGAACGCTTTCCTCCTCAGGACCTAATCTTACACCATATACACCCTCAGGCTGGGATGGACCAATCGTAGCATCATCTGTTTCCGGAACCAATACAAATGGACCCAATTTAAGTGCCGATTCAACAACATATATAGATTGGGCTGTTGTAAATAACGGAACAGTTGATATAACAGATACATTCTATACATACCTTTATTCTGATAATGTTGTTATCGGCGGATGGTATGTAGATACACTACAGGCAGGTTACTATGTCAGTGTTCAGGATTTTGAGAATGTATTTGCCGAAGGGACACATACAGTCTCTATATTTACAGATTCTACAAATGCAATTACAGAAACGAATGAAACAGATAATCGTTACTCACATGATTTTTCATGGGCATCGGGAGGTGGAACAGGTTATCAAGGCAATGCAGAATATATCATAATAACCCCGTCTTCTTTTGTAAATGCATTTCAACCATTGGCATGGTGGAAAAGCAAAAAGGGAATTCCTACATCAATAGTCACAACAGATTCAATATATAGTAACTGGAGCGGATACGATAATGCGGAAAAAATCAGAAATTTCATAAAGGAAGCAAAGGATTCCGGCGCAATATATATACTCCTTGGCGGACAAGCCGATTATGAGAACGGTGAAGAATATGTTGCTCGAAGAAATGTATATTGTATGACTACCGGTTTGAATTATTATATAGATGAAGATACAATTCCCTGTGATATGTATTATGCAAATCTTGACGGAACATGGGATTCGGACGGGGATCATATATACGGAGAAATGAGCGATGGGGTCGATTTATATGCAGACATATATGTAGGAAGGGCTCCCGTTAAAAACACATCACAGATTTCTTATTTTATTAGTAAAATTATGGCATATGAAAACAATCCCAATCCAGGCTATACAAGGAAAATATATCTCCCTCAGGGTAATCTCTGGACAGGTAATAGCGGAAGAGGAATTAATGATACGATTTATGCCGAAATTCCAACATCCTGGCAACGATCCAAACAATATGAGGATATTCAAGGTATTACAAGAAACATTGTAAACGATTCAATGGATTCGGGCTTCAATCTGCAACATTGGGTTGGTCATGGTAATGAATATGGAGTATATTATAATGGAGGTATGTCACCTTACTATTACTATACGGATCCTTCAACAAATACAAATGACTCGTCAAAAACCTCAATTGTTAATTCTATTGCATGTTTTACAGGAGCATTGGATGAAGTTCCAAGTGGATACGGTGGAGATTGCCTTGCCGAAAGAATGATCAACAGTAATAAAAATGTTTGCGTAGCAACTATGATGAACACGAGATATGGATGGGGTTACTCTTCACCCGAAGGTGCTTTAGGACCATCGGCAGAAATTACAGTTGCATTCTATAGAAATCTATTTAATACATCTGCTTATCATCTCGGAGAGGTATTTGCAAATGCACTTGATGATATAGCAAGTGCTGCCAACTCCAATTCATACTGGCGATGGAGTGTGTATGAGCATATGCTTTTCGGTGATCCTGAGATGCCTATCTGGACAGATATACCTCAGAACCTTACGGTTGCAGTATCTCCCGATACGGTTCAACAATCAATTGATAATACGGTGACTGTTACAGTGACTGATGGAGCAAAAGCATCCGTTTCAGAAGCTCTTGTTACATTTGCTCAGGACGGATTTCAGGTTTACGAGAGAGAATTAACATCATCAGGTGGAATTGCAACTGCCATAATTCATCCACTTGGAGCACCTGACACCATACCTGATACAATCTATGTTACTGTTACAAAGGAAAATTTCATTCCATATGAAACATATATTCTTTCTGTAAAAGGAACTGCTGGGATTAAACAAAAAACAATAATTAATGAATTATTAAAAATCAGAACCAACAGAAGCACAATTGATATTCAATTCTCATTAAATAAAACCTCAAATGTTAAATTTGATATAATTGACATAAGCGGAAGAATGATTAAGAGAATCGATAAACAATTTGCAGCCGGAAAGAATTCACTCTCCATTTCGAGCAAAGATATGGCAAGAGGTATATATTTCTTAAAAATAGACAGCAATGATTTTAACAAGACTAAGAAAATTGCAATAATCAGGTAAATTTTACAATTATTTCATTGTAGGGGTGAGTTTTTTACTCACCCTTTTCTTTCAATCCATTGTAACATAAAATCTATCTAAAAGATTATATTCCGCAGCGATTTCCTTTAGTGCCTTATAATACTCTTTTCTGATACCCTCATCATACCTGTACATACCCTTATGGAAAGAAAGCCCCTTTAATATTTCATTATGCCCCCTTCTGTACAGTATATTCTTGTATAGCTCCTTTGTTGCCCGCAATGTTCCAATACCTATCGAATGGATCTTACTAATATCTACCGATTCAATAACCCTAATCAATACCTCACTATATTTTTCCTTTGATTCATATTTCAATATTGGGTCAATTCTAATTCCTATATTATATCCGGCATCAGAAGCTGTTTTAAGCAAATTGATTCTCTCTTGTAATCTCATCGTTTTATGTTCATACCTTTCAATAATTGAATCCGGTGATATTGAAACTGCAATAATGAGATTATTAATTGCCTTTTTTAGAAGAAGATTATCTATATTGCCCCTTTTTGTTCTGATCTCCATACTTACATCAGGATTATTTTTAAGGTAATTATAAAAATATTCCGTAAATCTAATTATATTGTTGAAAAGTAACGAGTCGGAAAAATCTCCTGCATAAATTATTATATTCTTTTCCTTTGATTTTATTATATCGATTTCCTTAACCATATCATCATAATTAATAAATATTACCATATCACCCGATTTAAAATATCCGGACAGATAGCAATATTCGCAGTCATACAAACAATTGAACATACCTGTCATTGCATATCCTTTTGTCCCGGGGAGTCCATACTTTTCTGGAGTAACTTTCAACATTTTTCCTCTCTTCTTCGCTAAAAATATATTCATTTTATCTTTGGACTCATAATAATTTCTTCCGGGATAAGAAAAATATTTTAAATAATTGTCAATGTTGATAATTTTGGAATGTGTGAAATGATCAACAAACTTTTTCCCTATTTCTGTCTGCGATACATCATTTTCAATATATATCCTCTCGATTTTATATATTCTTTTCTTCCTGGTATTAATTC
>CBDVEF010000153.1:0-4817 GCA_965372935.1 uncultured bacterium
AAGATTTAAGAAAGATAAGAGAAAAAGTGCAAAATGAGATGTGTCAAAGGGTGGAAAATGCAAAAATTAAAATTACCGTAGAAATGGGAACATCGGGAATTGCAGCAGGAGCAAGGGAAGTTCTTAAAACTTTCATTGATGAAATTAATAAAAAAGATATCAGCAATGTAATAGTTACTCAAACCGGTGAAAAAGGTTACAGTTCGAAAGAACCGATAGTTGAAATTTATGAAGAGGGGAAAGAGTTAGTGATTTATGGTAATATGGATTCTGATAAAGCAAAGAAGGTAGTGGATGACCATATTGAAAAAGGTAATATTGTTAAAGAATTTGAAATAAATTTTAAGCAATAATAGAAGGTGTAGTTGTATTTAATAGAGCAGGAAATATGTATAAAGTTTGGAACATACTTTTATGTTTATCCATTTAATGTAATAAATAAGGAGTAAAAATATGACAGTTGATGAAATTATAAAGAAATATGAACCAAAAGAGGAGAATATACTTTCTATGCTTCATGATATTCAAAATTTTAATCCTAAAAATTACCTTGAGAAGGAATCTCTTAAAAAAGTAGCTGATTACCTAAAAATTCCACTTTCGAGAGTAAATGGAGTTGTTGGTTTCTATTCAATGCTTTCTAAAGAACCAAGAGGGAAATATGTAATAAGACTTTGTCAATCACCGCCCTGTTTCATTAAGGGGTCTACAAATATACTGCAAGTATTGAAAAAACAATTGGAATTAAATATAAATGAAACAACTAAAGACGGTTTATTTACACTTGAGTTTTCAAGTTGTCTTGGTGTATGTGGGATTGCTCCTGTGATGTCTATTAATAATGAAATTTATGGTAATTTAACGGAAAAAAAGGTTATTGAAATAATCGAGAATTATAAAATAGGTGAAGTATAATATATTATGATGAAAGCAATAGTAAAGTTAATAAATTACTTTAGCAAATGTTATACAAATGATGCAATATGGAGGGTATATGAGTAAGATAGTAGCAATAAAAATTGATGGCAAAGAGGTCAAAGCAAATGAAGGTGATAATCTTCTTAAGGTTGCGCGTGATAATGGTTTTGATATACCTGGACTTTGTTATTATGAGAAGATTTCTCCGACAGGAGCATGTAGATTATGCCTTGTTAAAATAAAGGGAATTAATGGCTTGACTGCATCATGTACAGTACAGGTTAAAGATGGTATGGAAATTACAGCATTTGATGATGAATTGGAAGACTCTAGAAAAACTATCATTCAACTGCTTGTATCTGAGCATAAACAGGGTTGTATGACATGTGAGACTAATGCAAGTTGCGAACTTGAAGACCTTGCATACAAATATGGGGTAGAAATTGACAATATTCCATTTCCTATAAAAGAGGAATTTACTGTAATTGAAGATTCATCACCTATGTTAATATATGACCAGAATAAATGTATTGTATGCGGAAGATGTATAAAAGCATGTTATGAAATTCAAGGAAAAGGTGTAATTGATTTCGTTGAAAGAGGTATCGATACTTATGTAGCACCTGACCTTGGCGATTTATGGAAAGATTCATTATGCGATGGTTGTGGCGAATGTATACAGGCATGTCCTGTAGGTGCTTTAATGGAAAAACCATCCAAAGGAAAAGCAAGGAAATGGGAAATTGAAAAAGAGGAAACAATATGCCCATACTGTGGTGTTGGTTGTAGAATAGAGGTTGAAAAGAAAGATAATGAAATAATAAGGATAAATGGTGCCGATGGTCCGTCAAATGACAGTAGACTATGCGTAAAAGGACGATTTGGGTATGAATATCAGATGAGTAATGAGAGGTTAGTAAAACCATTAATAAAGGAAAATGGCACATTTAGAGAAGCATCTTGGGATGAAGCACTTAATCTTGTCGCGGAAAAGCTTTCCGGTATTAAAGATAAATTCGGGAGTAATGCAATTGCCGGCTTATCATCGGCAAGATGCACAAATGAAGAAAATTATCTATTTCAAAAATTTATAAGAGCTACAGTAGGAACAAATAATGTTGATCACTGTGCCAGATTGTGTCATGCCAGTACAGTGGCAGGTCTTGCAAGAGCTTTTGGAAGCGGAGCAATGACAAATTCTATTAAAGAATTTGAATTCGCCGATTGCATACTTATTACAGGTTCCAATACAACAGAAACACATCCTGTTATAGGAACATATATTAAAAATGCCGTTCTTAAGCATGGTGCAAAACTAATAATTGTAGATCCGAGACAAATTGATCTTGTCAAATATGCCACTGTTTGGTTAAGACAACAAAATGGTACTGATGTTGCATGGATGAATGGTATGATGAATGTAATTATTAATGAAGGATTACAGGACAAAGAATTTATAAATAAAAGAACAGAGGGTTTTGAAGAATTCAAAAAATTAGTTGCTCAATATACCCCGGAGAAGGTAGAAGAGATAACTGGAATTCCAGAAGATAAACTCATTGAAGCTGCAAGGATATACGGAAAAGCAAAGAATGCATCTATTATCTTTTCTATGGGGATAACACAACATACAACTGGTACGGACAATGTCCTTTCGACTGCAAATTTAGCAATGCTTACAGGAAATATAGGCAAGGAGTCTTCCGGTGTTAATCCACTTCGAGGGCAAAACAATGTTCAGGGAGCATGTGATTTAGGTGCATTACCCAATGTTTATCCGGGATATCAAAAGGTTACAGATCCGAATATAAAAGCAAAATTTGAGAAAAAATGGAACACTAAACTTGATGATAAGGTTGGATTATCCGTTGTAGAGATAATTAATGAAACTGGAAAAGGTAACATTAAAGGTTTGTATATTATGGGTGAAAATCCAATGGTAAGTGATCCTAACCTTAATCATGTTGAAGAAGCTTTGAATAAGATTGATTTTCTTGTTGTTCAAGACATATTTATGACAGAAACTTCTCAATTAGCAGATGTAGTTTTACCAGCATATAGCAGTTATGAGAAAACAGGGACATTTACAAATACAGAGAGAAGAGTACAATTACTACAACCTATATTAAAAGCCCCCGGAGATTCCAGGGAAGATTGGTGGATCGTTCAGGAAATATCAAAAAGAATGGGATATGATATGAATTTCAAAAATCAGGAAGAAATTCTGGATGAAGTATCGGAAGTTTCACCAATATATGGCGGAATTCATTTCACAAGATTAGGCATTGAAGGATTACAATGGCCATGCAAAGATGAAAACGATCCAGGAACAAAATATTTGCACAAAGATAAAGTTGCAAGAGGTCTCGGTTTATTCTCACCTGTAGATTATATACCACCTGCAGAGTTACCTGATAATGAGTATCCATACTTACTTAGCACTGGCAGAATCCTTTTCCATTATCATACCGGAACAATGAGCAGAAAAGTTAAGGTGTTGAATGATTTTGAACCAGGTCCTTATGCAGAAATAAGTACTAAAATAGCAAATACACTTAGTATTTCGGATGGAGAAGATATTAGAATATCTTCAAGAAGAGGGACAATTATTACAAAATCAAGAATAACGGATAAAGTAGCTCCCGAATCGGTTTTTATCCCATTCCATTTCGCAGAAGCAGCAGCAAACAGACTAACAAATGATGCGCTTGATCCGGTGGCTAAAATCCCTGAATTTAAAGTAGCTGCATGTAAAATAGAGAAATTGTAGGAGTATTATATGAAAAACTATAAAAATCGTATTTTAATAAACATTGAAAAAGATACTATACTCTCAGTCGCTAAAGAATTTGAAGAAATCTTTAAAAAGAAACTTGAAGAAAAGGAATTAAGTGGTGAGATACAAGTTCTCAAAACAGGTACTCTGGGTGTTAAAACTGCAGGCATATCAATGGTTATTTGTCCAGATAACACATGCTATGAAAACTTAAAGATATCTGATATTGATAAAATAATTGAGGAACATCTATTAAAAGGAATAATTGTTGAAGAGTTAACCGTAGAACCTATAAAAAAACGATTAATCGAATATGGATTGAATCCAATGGATGAAAAACTTCAAAATAGAATAGTTCTTTCTCATAACGGTGTTATAAACCCGGAAAAGATTGATGAATATGTTGCTGTGGGTGGTTATGAAGCAATAGGAAGGATTATCAAAGAAAATATCACACCTGAACAGGTTGTAAAAATCGTGAAGGATTCGAATTTAAGAGGTAGAGGAGGCGCGGGATTTCCGACAGGAGTAAAATGGGAATTTTCACTAAATACATTTAGTGAAAGGAAATTTATAATATGTAATGCAGACGAAGGAGAACCGGGAACATTCAAAGACAGATTAATTATGGAAGGTAATCCCCATCGTGTAATTGAAGGTATGATTATTGCCGGTTATGCCGTTGGAGCTACAAAAGGATATATATACATTCGTGGAGAATATGAGCTATCCATTAAAAGACTTCAGATTGCCATTAATCAAGCTTATGATCATAACCTGTTAGGAGAAAATATAATTGGATCCGATTTTATATTTGATATCGAAATCAAAAAAGGTGCTGGTGCTTATGTTTGTGGTGAAGAAACATCATTGATAGAATCTCTTGAGGGAAAGAGAGGTAATCCGCGAATCAAACCACCATTTCCTGGTATAAGTGGATTATGGAAATACCCCTCAGTTGTTAATAATGTGGAAACACTTGCAAATATTGCTCCGATTATAAATAATGGTGCTGGCTGGTTTAAAGGATTTGGGACAGAAAAATGCCCAGGAACAAAGATTTTTACAATTCTTGGGAATGTTAAATATACAGGTGTTGTAGAACTTCCTATGGGTGTTACAC
>CBDVEF010000154.1:0-4763 GCA_965372935.1 uncultured bacterium
TGTAATTCTCAAAATTGGCATCATATGCCGTTACTGCATAGTAGTATTGAATACCGTTATATAGTAACTCTTCATCCTCATAATTGTATGCAAGCCCGTTATCAAACCCAAGTGTCTCTGCCCTGGTGATCACGAATGTATCACCGGGTATATCATAGAGACTATCCTGATTGAGTATCTCATACCCGTCAGGTTTATCATAATGAGCTATCATTTTGAATGAATCGTTTACAGAAAATCTGCTCTTCCAGACCTTATATCCTGCAAAGTCATATGCTCTGTACATCGGATTGTAGGATGGCTTAGTGGGATCCGATGCCAGGGCTGAGTATTTGTCAGGTGACAGCTCCGCATTATTTTCCCAATATAGTGATACCTTCTTGTCGTCAGGTACGGCATATAGCTTGGGTGGATCGGGTGGTCCCGGTGATAACCAGCCACCATCGAATATTGCCTGTGCCACATCTGCCTTTACCGGTAGTTCGGTTGTGTCTGATGCCATAAGAATAGCATAGATTACCTTTGATGTATCACCCGGAATAAGATTGAATGGGCCTGCAGTCTGGAGAAATCTCTTGTCACCTGGTCCGAATTCATCAGTGTCAAATGGATTATATGATGATTCAATATCATTCGGATCGATAGTCTGATAATTATAACCACTCATAATCTGATATCTTGCATATTTACCGGCAGGATCCACATCAAGTGTAAAAATCTTGAATGCAGTCATTCCGATTGTATCATCAGGACCTATTACAATAGAGTCAAGACCACCGTTATAATAATGAACCGTATCTACACCATTGGATGTTGGTCCCTGGAGAAATTTAAATGCAACAGTACCTGGAAAATGAGCCCAACCCTCTTCTGGTACAGTTTGAAATTGGAAAGCCATATTTCTCGAAACATCAAATCCTACGAGATCGTTTGCAACCGTTCCTGCTTCATTGCCAATATCGTTATCAGCACAAACACCAAGGAATGTGCCATGAACAGTATCTGCATCAGGGTCAAGAATAACATTGAATACAAAGAATATAATATCTTCTTTCAATGTTCCTGTCCAGCAATATGTTTGCTGAATAACACTTACATTTAGCGGTTTATTCTCAGGAACAAGGTGTTGACTTTCGAGATAATCATTATATGTGCAATAGCTGTCAAGCGTAGACAACACACTATCCTGCCCGGTAGAATCTTTAAGCGGCCAGTCATCATCCAGAGAAAAATAGATCTTTTCATTCGGGTTCGTAAGAATATCATCATTTGGTGGAAGCCCCTGAATAAATTCAATAGCTCCGGAATTCGGGTCATATCCACATGTAACCTGTGTATCGAATCTTGTCGGGTCAATTGGATTTCTTACCAAACCGCCAATCCAGATACCTGCGCCGTAAATATATGTTTCATTCGGAAAACCGCTGGGCCAGTATAAACCGGCACCTCCACCTATTGTTTGTCCGAATTTTGAATAATTCGTAAGCGGCATATTCATTTGGTTTGCCTGCATCCATCTATAATCTGCAATCTTCCCCTGATTATTAACAGGGGTTTTAGTTGTCGCACCAATCGATGATATGATTATAAATGAGAATAGAAAAAGAAATGCTATATTTATATAAAGTTTTTTACTCATCGTCATAGCTCCCATTTACCATGCTAATTCTATACCAAACATCATTACTCTTTGAGTACCATAATTGTTTGGTGTAATTACAAAATCATTATGAGCTTCAAGACTTGCAAGGTAGGTTTCATGTTTTGTTACAACCCCATCGCCATTTCTGTCGGCTCTTGCCGTATATCCCGATTGCCCATATTCTATATCTATATTCTTAAACTGAGATTCGGTTATTACAGCTCCATCATCATCCGGCTTGCCTGTATTTTCATAAACATCATCAATATTGATTGTGTTAAATATATTCGTAACCTGGAAGAATATATTCGGTCTTATTACACCGAAATTGAATTCCTTATTGATTTTAAGATCCGTATGCCATGTAGCTGGTTTCCTTGCACTAAAATAGTCACCGACCCTACTGCCTTTGGCATCTCTTGGTGTATAAGGTTGCCCTGTCTGATAGTCTCCCATCAAACTTATGTATGTGTTCGGCTCTCCCGGTATCGCTAATGTTATATTTCCATTGAGCACATGCCTTCTATCAAATGATAACGGATAAACCTTTCTTTTAAAAGCCTCTAAATCAAAGTCCGATTCATAATAATCATTTTCATATTCTTCCCATGGATCTGCGGCAGTTCCTTCGGAGAATGATAATGTGTATGAAATTTGTCCGGAAACCATATCACCTCTTTTATTTAATGTGAATTCGATTCCTTTCGAATTTCCATAATCACCCGAAACATATATCATCGAAGAAAATCCGGGAAGAACAATCTTCTGAAATCCTACGAGACCGAATATATCTTTGTAATACCATGTTAAGTCAAATGACATATCATCGGCAATCTGGTTTGCAAGTCCGAATTCATAGGATATTGTGTGTTCTGCCGGCATACCCGGATTACCGATAACCTGATTACTCCTTGATAAATCGGGAAAAAGCGTTGTGTAGACTTCAGAAAGATTTGGGTTCTGGAAAAAATGCCCGTAACTGAGATGAAATACCTGTCTTTCGGTAACAGGGAATGAAATTCCCAATCTTGGACTTACCTGATATCTAATTTCAGCATTTATCGAACTATCCTGTTTGGAAATGTCCGGAGCATATTTTACCTTAGGATTAAAAGCGTCTGCTCTTACACCTGCATTAACAACCATACCTTCGAATTCCATCTTATCCTGAATAAACCCGGAAGCAACCCATGGTTTTACATCATAGTTGTCATCAAATGGATTTGTTCCGTTAGGTCCATCTACGCGATTGCTGTAAATATGGTAATATTTTACTTCTCCACCAAATTTAAAAAGATGATTTTTTGTTATTTGTGAATTAAAATCACCCTTAATATTATATACATCCGAGAACTGATACTGGAAATATCCATCTCTATAGTCACCTATCATAAAAAATCTTGCGTCAGGAGGTTTAACACCCCAGGGACAAAGAGCACTATTTTCAGTTCCAATAACCCGCGGATAATAAATGTGTGACCAGATATAATTTCTTAAACTCTCAGGTCCAGTGGCTCCATCAGTCGCGAATATAGTGTCACCATTATGTATAAGGATAGAATCGTAAATTGTTATCATAGGATCCTGTACAAATTTATAATCATCCCATACATACCTTCCCTGCTCATATGCAAAATCTCTTAGACCTAAATGTCTACCGGTGAAAAATTTATTGGCATTTAGAGTAAAATATGTTGCGCTATTAAGCATTCCGTTCAAACTAACTTGCATCTTATAAGCTTTTTGCAATACCGAATTGCTGTTATCAAGATGATATCTCCACTGATCATGCCAGAGTTCATACTGATCTCTCATATAAAATCCACTAAGGTTTAATTTAAACTGACTTAATTTGAATGTGAGTTTACCCTGAGTATGATATGTTTGCCTGCCGTGATGCGGAATCATATATTTATAATCCTGCCAGTAATTTGATCCATATTTCTGATTCCTGTAAGGAACAGTGAAATCGCCAATATGAATTGTATCTATATCACCTGATGCTGAGTCGACATTAATTAAATAACCTCTTTCATATCTCATTGCTATTGAATCATCTTTTACGGGAAAGTCAGGAACCACATGATAGTAGGGTGCCCTGTCTTTTACATCTCTTATATCTCCCGAGAGATAAAATCTAATATTATTTGTTCCAAGAGGTCCGCCAAATCCAATTTCAAGTTTACTATCTCCGTTGCTAATTGTATTTGGAAGAAAACTGTTTGATAAAACCTTCATACTTCCTGAATATTTCCTGCCACCTTCCCTTGTGACAATATTCATAACACCGCTCATCGCCTGTCCGTATTCTGCATTGAAACCACCTGTTAGCATACTTATCTGCTCAACAGCCGTGTTTCCAACAGTTGCTCCTTGTCCCCCCGATATTGGATTCTGAACGGACATACCATCAACCATATATGCCATCTCATCGTCTCTTCCTCCACGGACATGACCCGAAACAACACCGGCTTGCCTATTGATGACACCCTGGAATGTTGCTACCGGAAGTCTTGTCATAGACGATGCGTCCACAACCCTTGTCGTTTGAGTTGCATCTGCAATAATCATTTTTCTTTTAGCTTTAACAACTAATGTTTGCATTCTAATCGCCTGTTGTGTTATTTTGAAATTTACAGTAGTTGTTAAATCTACATTTACCTGAACATCACTAACTTCTGTAGGAGCATATGAAATCATTGACGCCTTTATGGAGTACTTACCAACAGGAATATTAACGATAAAATAATAACCGTTCATATCTGTTGCAGCACCCATTTGTGTTCCTATAATGATTACATTGACCCCTGGTAATGGTTCACCAGTTTTAGCATCTACAACCCTACCTGCAATTTTACCCGTTATATCGGCATAAACCGATGTAAATGCAAAAATTACAAGTAGAAAAATAGATAGACTAATTGTGAGAAATCTTCTCATACTGACATCTCCTTTTCTAAATATCTAAAATTAAACTGTGTACTGAAATTAAATTTGTTAAAATTAATTATACCAATTTCCTTTATCTTAAAACCTCCTTTTACTTGGTTGAAAACATTTATATAAAACATTCAATTATTCTCAATTTTATTTATTTAATCGGAGGGAGAAATCTCCCTCC
>CBDVEF010000155.1:0-4754 GCA_965372935.1 uncultured bacterium
GACTTCAGACATCAGACACCAGCCGAAAAGGGAAAGAAAGAAATAACAACGAATTGCACGAAGGGGAAGGAGAATATTTTTACCTTTTATTACACGAATGGGTCAAATTACACGAAGAGGAAAAGGGCGAATGATTATTCGCCCCTACAATGTCCACCCGTTCCCGTTAACGATTCGCATTCCCGTTTTTCGATTTTCATCTTTAAACTTCCTACTTCTCACTTCCTACTTAAATACTTATTATCACCCTCACCTCAGACCTCTCCCATCAAGGGCGAGGAAATAAGAGGGAAAAACAATCATGTCATTGCAAACGAAGTGAAACAATCTCATAAGAGTGAAATTAGATTGCTTCGTCGTTTCACTCCTCGCAATGACAATAATGAGCTTAGTGAAATAATTATTTACATTAATTTTAGAGATTAGGGCAGATAATAATCTGCCATTATGATTAAAGATTTACTATTTAATATTTTCTAATGTGTCATCCTGAATTTATTTCAGGATCTAAGAGAGATGCTGAATCAATACTGAATCAAGTTCAGCACAGGGTCCAGCATGACAAGAAAGGAGAATAACTGCAATAGGATATTATAATTTACAATTCCATATTGTCTCGCTATTCACAACTAACTATTATCTATTCCCTATTTTCTATCTCTCCCTCCACTATAACACTCTCTTTAAAGTAAATTCAAATCTTTATGTTTTTGATATATGATATTTGCAAGATTATCCAATTTCTCATAGGCATTCTCATCAGGATATCCTTTTACGAGTACCGGTTCTATAATTTCAGCTTTGATATTCGGGACAGTCGCAACTAACTGTTCAATCATTTTACCTCCCCATCCATATGATCCGATAATAGAAAGATATTTGATCTTCGGCCTCAAAGCATTGGTAAGAAAAGCCGCATATGCAGCTGCCGGATGGGCACCTGCTAAAACTATAGGTGTTCCAATAATAACTGTGCTTGCATCCACAAGAGACATTGCAATCTGCCCTATATCGGTATTTACAAGATTATATTGTTTAACATTTATTCCCATCCCTATTAATGCATCCGTCAAATACTCTACCATTTTCTTTGTACTGCCATGCATCGATACATATGGAATTACAACTTCGTTTTTAACATCGTCCGATACCCATTCCTTATAGGAATCGATAATAATTTCAGGTTTGTTATAAACAGGTCCATGACTCGGTGCTATCATATTGATTTCAAGTTTTTCGAGCTTTTCGATATTCTTTTTAACGATTGTTCTAAACGGCATCATTATTTCCGCATAATACCTTTTTGCATCAAGTATTGTTTTTTGCTCATCTTCTACGAATGTATTACTTGCTGCAAGGTGAGAACCAAAGAAATCACAACTGAATAATATCTTATCCTCCCTTAAATAAGTAATCATAGTTTCAGGCCAGTGGACCCAGGGAGTCAGCGTAAATTCAAGTGTTTTGTCTCCAAGGTTAAATATTTCACCATCCTTGATAACAATGAAATCCTTCTCATTGATATGAAGAAGATCCATTAAAAACCCTTTACATTTTTCATTTGTAACTACTTTGGCATCCGGATAAATATTTAAAACAAGCGGGATAGAACCCGAATGATCCTGTTCTGCATGGTTGGATATAATATAGTCGATCCTGTCGATTTTCAATTTTTCCAAATTATATTCGAGTTCATGGAATTTTTCCGGATCAACTGTATCGATCAAAGCTACTTTCTCACTTCCTTTAATTAGATAGGCATTATAGCTTGTTCCATCTGGTAAAGGAATAAGGTTATCAAATATTTTCCTGTCCCAGTGATCTGCTCCAATATTATAAACATTTTTTACAATACTCTTAATTGCCATATTAAACTCCTATTTTTTTAAACATTCTTTACATATCCCTTTAAAATAAATATGATATTCAATTATCCTGTTCCCACATACATTCTTTTTCTTGAATAAATTACAATTAGGTTCGACATCTATCAATTTACCACACTTAATACATTTAAAATGAGCATGAGGTTCCCCCTTAATATCATATCTCAACTCATTATCTTCTATTGTTAAGCTGATTATTATCCCTTTCTTTATAAACAAATTAAGAGTATTATACACGGTTGTTTTAGATAATGTCGGGATCTTTCTGAATAGATTCGAGTATATTTCATCAACAGTTGGATGACTCTTGTACTTTACAAGATATTCAAATATTTTAATCCTCTGAACAGATGGTTGTATTCCATTGTCTTTAAGATATGTGGCAATATCATTAATATTATATTTTTCCTTTTTCACTTGAATATTTCTCCTTTTACTCTATACCAGAAAACAAGATCAAGGTGTTTCATCGGAATGTCAATTCTATCTGCGAAATTCAACATTTTCTTCTCTAATAAAAGATATTCTCCTCCGGACAATGATTTAGGAATATTATCAATGATACTAAATTCAATTAAACTTTTTGTAATATGCCTATCAAGAATCGCAATATTTCCACCTCTTCCAATATTACGAATGAAATGACTTGCTTCTTTATATCCAAACCCCTTAACATTTTTTATCAACCATTCTCTCAATTCATAATTGTTTTTATGCTTGCTAATGATATTCCTTATTTTATATTTACTATTATTTACAAACATATCTCTTGCATAAAATATAAATTTTGATTTTTTGTATTTGAATCTTACACCATTCATTTCGTTCAAAACACTATTTCTATCCCCTTCTATAAGTAAATGTTTCTTCCTTAAATTCTCAACCGATTGCCAACATAATTTTGCATTTGATTGAGGTGTTAAAATACAAAATATCAATTCGGCAAATATATTTTCTTCATCATTGGTTTTAATACAATGGTCAAACTCAACAAATCTTCTTTCAATTTGCGGTTTGATTTCTCTATACGAAGTCTCTAATTCTTTAATAATATCCGTATTTTCACTTACAACCATTTTTATATTTCCTTAAATATATTATTGCCTTCCCAATAATAGAATGTTATGAGTATATTTAATAATTCTCTGATAAAAGTTCAAAATAAGCTTGCGGATGATAACATGCCGGACATTTCTGCGGTGGTACCATTCCTTCATATACAAAACCACAGTTACTACAACGCCACATTACAATCTCATCTTTTTTAAATACCTTACCATTTTCTATATTCCTAATTAAATCATTGTATCTTTTTTCATGCTGCTTTTCTGCAATTGCAATTGATCTACATACCGAAGCAATTTCATCAAATCCCTCTTCTTCAGCTACACGAGCAAATTCAGGATACATCTCCGTATGTTCATAATGCTCACCGCCAGCCGATTCCTTTAGATTTTCTATGGTTGTACCAATTTTCCCTGCCGGAAAAGCTGCCGTTATTTCTACTTCACCACCTTCAAGAAATTTAAATAATCTCTTTGCATGTTCCTTTTCATTATCCGCCGTTTCCAAAAATATATTCATTATCTGTACGTATCCATCCTTCTTGGCCTGTTTTGCAAAATATGTATATCTGTTCCTTGCTTGTGATTCACCGGCAAATGCCGTTAAAAGATTCTTTTCCGTTTTTGTTCCTTTAATATTTGTCATTTCAAGCTCCTTCTATTAAACATCTATTTATACTTATTCTTTTACTGGTGGAATAAATACTCTTGCACTAAGTTCATTGTCAAGCATAAAAATCCCGTTCCCTTTATCTCCGACAATTTTAAGCTTGTCTATGATATCCGTATCATTGCTTTCCTCTTCTACCTGCTCCGCAACATACCATTGCAGGAAATTATTTGATGCATGATCCTTCTCTTCAATTGCAAGATTCATAAGATTGTTTATCATCGAAGTAACCTTTTGTTCATGCTTATATGTATCTTCCATAACATCAAGTGGAGAATTCCATTCGATTTTAGGACCTTCTATAGGGGTAAGTTTGACTCTACCTCCCCTTTCATTTATGTAATCAATAAATTTCATTGCATGATATTGTTCTTCCTGAAATTGCACATTCATCCAGTTTGAGAACCCTTTTAACCCTATTGATTCAAAGTACTGAGCCATTGATAGATATAGATATGCCGAATACATTTCCGCATTGATTTGTTTATTAATTGCTTCTTCCATTCTTTGACTTATCATAATTTCCACTCCCTTATGATTTCCATAAACCATGAATACTACAATATTCTCTTGCAACAATATTATCTCCCTCAATAGGGAAAAAAGCTTCTGGAACATCTCCGGGTTTTAAAAATTCTCGATATGCTTTTCCGTCTAAAATTACTTCAATCCACTCGATAAAATGCTTCTCTTCCATAGGATGAGGAATAGAACCTACTTTTACATTGATACCATTATTCACTCTTTCCATAACAGGAACATGCTTTTCAGTTGATGAATCAGCAGTTTGCTCTTCCATTTTTATCATTGGCTTCCCACAACAAACCAATTGCCCTTTTCCTCCGTGTAGAACTTCAACAATATTTCCACATATCTCGCATATATAAATCTCAAGTTTATCAGCCATTTTTTACCTCCAATCTATTAATCGATTTTTTCAAATTGGTCTTTCCCAACTCCACAAATCGGACATATCCAATCATCAGGTAACTTTTCGAATGGTGTTCCTGCAGGCACACTATTTTCAGCATCACCTTTTTCCGGATCATAAATGTAACCACATACCATACATCTGTACTTTGCCATTATTTCCTCCTTTTTAAATTTATTATTATTATCTTTAATATATGTTGG
>CBDVEF010000156.1:0-4668 GCA_965372935.1 uncultured bacterium
GATTATTGTAATAAGAAAAAGGAAGTTTTATGCTTGACTTAACACAGTATGTGGTTGCTCTCTCTTTCGTGTAATTCGTCCTAATTCGTGAAATAAAGTTAAAAGATTATTCTCTTCCTATTTGTGTAATTCGTTACAAATTCTTGAATTCGTGTCTATTCCCTCTCCCCCCCCCCTTTTTTACCTACTTGATAATATTTGAAATATACTTTATTATATAACCCACATTGGAGGTCTGATTGGAGCAAAAAGCTCGAATACTAAAAAACATTAGCTACATTAGATCAAATTCATATAACATAAATTCAAATTAAAAGGAGTTGCTTATGAGGAACTTAAAACTTATTCTATGCCTGATGATTTTCACAGGTATATTTCTTCTATGTACATCTTCTATTTATGGGAACCTTTCTCTGAATGCTTTTGACACCCCGGATGATGATGGTTCTTCTATCACCATCAACTGGCAACATGATGGAGATATAGGAGAATATTTCGAACTATTTAGAAAAACTGAAGACGATACGATCTGGCAATCTATTAAGAAATCCAATATGGATATATTTTCTTATATGGACGAGAATATCAATAGAGGCACATTATATAATTACGGATTAAAGGTTGTTATAAATGATACGATTGCTACCGAAATGGTAACAACACAACCTGTAAGTGCAAAAGCTCAATTATTCGATACCGGTAAATTAGTTGTTTTCCTTTTGATTCTTGGATATTTTTTAATAATAGTATTTTTTATTAAATCTGCAAGAAAAGGTAAAACATTCTTTATTCGAAAGATAGCAGGTCTTGATGCACTTGACGAAGCAGTAGGAAGAGCTACAGAGATGGGAAAACCTATCTTATTTGTTCCCGGACTATCTGTAATGGAAGATGTTGCGACAATTGCCGCAGTTAATATACTCGGACCTGTAGCTAAAAAAGTTGCCGAATACGGAAGTGATTTAATCGTTCCGAATAGGGACCCTATAGTAACTTCAGTAACTCAAGAGGTTGTAAAAGAAGCTTATATTGAAGCAGGTCGTCCCGATTTATTTAACCCGGAAAAGGTATGGTTTGTAACACAAAGCCAATTTGCTTATGCCGGTGCAGTTCAGGGTATAATGGTAAGGGATAAACCCGCAACAAACCTATTTTTGGGTATGTTCTGGGCGGAATCATTACTTCTGGCTGAAACAGGGAACTCGACAGGGGCAATTCAGATAGCGGGAACCGATTCCGTTAATCAATTACCATTCTTTATAACATCCTGTGATTATACGATAATGGGAGAAGAATTGTATGCAGCAAGTGCTTATCTCTCTAAAAATCCTTTATTAACCAGCAGTATTAAAGCTCAGGATTTTGGGAAATTAGCGGTTTTCATAATACTCTTGTTGGGTCTTATTTTTAGTATATTCAATTCCAATATTATTATAAATCTTCTTACTGTGAGGTAACGATGAAGAGAAAACTTCCATTATTAATAGTAATGATACTCGGTATTGGAATGATAATCCAATACTTTGTTCCACATCCGCTTTCTATGGATATTTACAGAATCATTCTCGATTGGATAATTATTATAGGAGCATTTTATCTTGTTCTTGGCATAGGAAGCGTTTTAATAATCAATTGTCATAAAATAAAAAGGCGTAAGGAACATTGGTGGCTTTCTATTATAACAATTGTTGCACTGTTTTTTGTTGCTTTTGTAGGAATTTTCAATGGAGTTACAAGCGGTACACTTTTTATGAAAATATTTTTAAATGTTCAGCTACCAATGCAAGCGGCGATTTTCTCTCTTCTTGCATTTTATATAACATCCGCCGCATTCAGAGCATTTAGAGCAAAAACAGCCGAATCAACCGTATTACTTATTGTAGCTATGATAATAATGATAGGGAATATTCCCTTTAGTAAATATGTTCCGGGATCTTCTGTATTCGCCGAATGGATACTTTCCGTTCTTAACCTGGCGGGACAGAGAGGTATTCTACTCGGAGTCGGATTAGGCATGGCTGCAACATCTATTAAAATTATTTTAGGCATAGAGCGTTCATATTTGGGAGGAGGTGAATAATGAATTTCTGGGAAAAATTATCTAATTTAGGTAAAAAATGGATATATCTTATGATTGCAATATTCGTTATTGTTCCACTATTCTTCAAATTCGAATTTAAAATGGGTAAATCTCCCTCTACTATGGGATTATATAATAAAATAGAATCGCTTGCTCCCGACAGTTTTCCGTTTCTTATGTCATATGATTATGATCCGTCGACACAAGGGGAATTATCACCTATGGCAATAGCAATTCTCAGACACGCTTTCGCTTCACATAAAAGGGTTATAACAATGTCTTTATTACCGACAGGAATAGGTCTTACGGAAGGAATAACATCTCAGGTTGCAAAGGAATACAATGAATATGCCATTAGAGAAGGTAAAGATACCGTTGTATACGGAGTGGATTATGTCGTCCTTCCATATACACCCGGCTTTTCTGCAGTTATGCTTTCTATAGGAGAAAGTTTAAAAAATACATTCATAACAGATTATTATGGTAATTTAACAGATACGCTTGAATGTCTTAAGAATGTAAATAATTACAATCAGATTCCCGTTACGATTTCCCTTGCAGCTTCCGCTGTTCCCAAATCCTGGATAATGTATGCATATACGAGATATAATGAAAAGATAGCTTGCGGTGTAACGGCTGTATCGGCAGCTGATTTTTACCCTTATTTAAGAACCGGGCAGTTTATAGGAATGTTAACAGGATTAAGAGGCGCAGCAGAATATGAGAATTTGGTAAGGGAAAATTATAATGTCGAAGGAAGAGATATAGCAATCATTGGTATGTCTCCGCAATCATTCGCACATTTATTTATAATTTTCTTGATTATTGTAGGTAATATTTCATACTTCATAGTTAAGAAACAGAAAGCAAGGAGTGTATAATGAGTACAAATATATGGATATGGATAGCCGCTATACTTACTCTCGCAATTTATTCGTTTCTATATAAAGATAATATCATATATAAGATAGCAGAATATTTACTTGTTGGTGTGAGTATAGGTTATACTACTGCTATAGCGTGGCACAATGTTATTATTGCGAAAATGGTCGTTCCCATTGTAGATTATCATCGCTATTATATGATTATACCTGCTATTATCGGGTGTTTGATGTTTACAAGGTTTTTCAAAAAAGTATCATGGTTGAGTAAGATACCTATATCATTTGTTATAGGTGCGGGTGCAGGTCTTGCTCTGCCTTTATCATTTCAAACATTTATTCTTGAGCATATTAAAGATACAATTGCTATACCGTGGCACGGTGGTAATACAATGCTTGTAGTAGATGCTGTTTTAATATTCATAGGTGTTGTTGCAACACTTGTTTATTTCTTCTTTTCTGTAAAACACAAAGGAGTAGTAGGAAAAATTGCTAATATAGGGATATGGTATATAATGATATCATTCGGAGCAACATTCGGATTTACCGTAATGGCTCGTATGTCCTTGTTTATTGACAGAATGCAATTTTTATTACATGACTGGCTTGGAGTAATTCATTAGATTTAATTATTATAATCTTAATAAAAAAGAGTCATTAAAATGACTCTTTTTTATTTCACTTTATAATTTTTCTGAATAATCTTCTTTCTATTCTTTTATACCCCCTCCCTTCTGTTCCCTCCCACAATGTGGAGGGAAAGTAAAAAGATTCTCTTAGTGTAATTCGGCGTTTAATTCCCCCTGCCTTGTCATGCTATGCACTATACTGAACTTGATTCAGTATCTCTATTAGATCCTGAAATAAACTCAGGATGACAACATTTGCAATTTACAATTACAAATTAAATCACTATTTTATCAAGTATACTTTCATCTACATATTCCCCATCGTATCTATTTATAATTTCAGCGAATACATTTACAAGTTTCGGGTCAAATTTACCATTTGCACCGTTATCGATAATCATAGCAACCGCATCAATTCTCTTTACAGGTGTTCTATACGTTCTCATTGAAGTAACGGCATCAAATGCATCGGCAATTGCAATTATACGTCCCTGTAGACTTATTTCCTCACCGGATTTTCCATACGGATAGCCATTTCCATCATATCTTTCATGATGTTCCATTATACCAGCAAATGAGGATTTCAATGTGTCAATATTTCTTAATAATTTAACCCCCTTAATAGGATGTTGTCTTATTATTTCAAATTCACTCTCCGACAGTTCTTTCTCTTTCTTTAATATACTTTCCGGAATAGCTATTTTCCCGATATCATGCAGTAATGCTGCAAATTTCAAACTATCCAATTCCTTCTTATCAAGATCTATTTTTTGCCCTATCATATAAGAATATTTTGCAACTCTAACGGAATGTCCTGCTGTTAATGGATCTTTTGCTTCAATTAAAGATATGATTATTTCAATCACCTTAAGGAATCCAGATTTTAAACTGCTATATAATTCAATATTTTCAATTATTACAGCGAGTTTATTGTTTATGGATTTGAAAAATAACAAATTGTCTTTCACTATACGATAATCCTTTACTGATATTATCATATCCCCTATTCTCTTTCTCATTGCATATATCGGATACCAGACAATAAATATTGAATCACCCTGGTATGTTTTATATGTTT
>CBDVEF010000157.1:0-4653 GCA_965372935.1 uncultured bacterium
CGTTTTTAAGAAATCAGTGTAATCTGTGACAACTCTTTTTGAAGTAATTAAAAAACTCTATTGATGATGATGTAATATTATGTTTTATTTTTAAATCGTCTAAGATACTTCCAAGAAATGAAGCTACTACAGCTTCATCTTCAACAATAAGCAATTCTTTAATGTGAGAAAAATTTTCTTTTTTATCTTCTCTAATTATAGACTTGGAAAAGCATTTAAGAGCAGGGAGATAGAGATGTGTAGATGTTCCCCGGGGGATATTGTCAGTAATTTCGATAAAACCATTATATTTGTCAATCAACTCTAAAACGATTGTTAATCCCAGACCATAATGTTCAGTATCTTTTGTTGTAAAATGTGCCTTAAATAGGTTGGGTCTAATACTATCACTGATTCCCTCTCCATTATCATTGATCTGAATATGCATAAATTCCCTATCCTTGAGCTTGTATATTTGAATTATCTCCTTCTCAATATTATGTATCAAACTGAATTTTATTTCTATTATCCCTTCAGTTTTGAAGGACTCAATTGAATTCTGAATAATATTTATTGCTATTTGATTAAAGTCGGATAGAAAAATATTTGAACAATATAAATCCTCCTGTCCATATAGATTTATTTTTACATTATCCGGTTTTAACATATTCATAATATCTATAACATTCTTTGTTTCAGCATAGATATCCAATATCTTTGTTGATTTGTAATGTTTAAGAGATATCCCTTTTATGAAGTCAATTGCAATTTTTGTTGATTTTTCAATTTTTTCTACTGTTTTGAATATCTCTATATCAGGAGAAATTTTTGTTTTTAAGTATGCTGTATAGCCGACTATAGGTTGAAGTAAATTGTTCATTTGATTTCCAAAAATATAAGAGAGATTCTGTAATATATTTGTCTTTTTTAAATTTAGTATCTCATCTTCATAATGTGACAATTGTGTAACATCAATCAGTATGCCAACAATATTGAATCCTGCCTCATTCTCAAATGAATTTAAAAACAAATTTATAATAATAGATTTATCTTTGTCGTTTAAATAAATCTTATCATAAAAGGTTCCCTCACTTATAAGCAAATCATTAATGTTTTGCTTATAACGATTCTGTAACTCTTTTGGCAATAAATCTATAAAAGAAAATTGACTGTTAGGCGTATAAAGAGAGAAAAAATCCTTGAATTTACTGTTAACATATGTAATTTTATTGTTAGTTTCAATGAATACACCAAATAATGATGTATTAAAAAAATTGTCTAAAAGATTTTTATTTAGACTTGGACCAGAGAACCCTTTATCCCCTATTAAGTTTCTCTGTGATAAGAACATATAGAGTGTTCTGTTATCTAATTTATGTGAAGCAATTATAAGAGAGTGGCGATCCCCTTTCTTATCTATAAAATCAAAACAGGAGAATTTCTTGTTAATTAATTCATTCATTTTGCTTTCGATTATCTTTTTTCTATATGGTATATCCTTGAATGATTTAATATCATCATCACTTGAATAAACTATATTATAGTCCCTATCAAAGACTATAAAGTATTCATAGTAATACTTTGATAAATAATCAATCATTTTCATATACTTGTATTTGTTTATATTTACTAAAGCTTTAGATGCAACAGATGCATTCATATATATCTTGTCCTTAAATTTAGCGATTGACTCGGAATTTAATAAGATAAAAATAAATCCATAAAATTTCTTTTTATGAAATAGAGGAACAATAACCAGTTTGTTTTGGTCAGCATATTTATCCGAAACATTATCCTTTACAATTTTAATAGTTTTATCTTTATATGTCAGGCTAAGTTCTTTTATGGATGTTATCGTCAATTTATTTCTATTTTTTAAATATGAACAATTTCCTATTTCAGAGAGTAGTTCTATTTCATTATTGTTAATGATTTTCCATAGAGAGATATAGCTGGTAGGGGATATTTCAGAAAATTTTTTTATAATTCTTTCAGATAAATATTTTTCATTATAATAGTTTCCCGAATTTATATATTCATAATCTAAATTTATCAGATTATCTGTTTGTTTAAGACTAATATAGTATAAATCTTTTTTATCACCGAACCCTTTAGATATTATATATTCTTTATAATCATTTTTTATTTCAAAGATGTCGCTATTTTTAATGCTGTCAAGATTGTTTAATAACAGGTTATAAAAATCGTTATGACTCTTAAATAATATATTTAAATCTTTATTTGGTAATATGGAATTATTTTCTATGCGGAATGCAGGTTGCTTAATGCTATTTAACAGGGGAATATTTGTTGAAATATAAAGATTATAATAGATAGCAGATACAGAGAGAAATATATAGGGAAGTTCATAGAGATATGCATTCATTATAGTATAAGGAGAAAAGCTGAACATTAGAATTTGATAAATTTGAAATAGTATTATCATTAATAAACCAATCAGGGTATATTTTATACTGTTTGACTTATATATATTTTTTATTATGTAAAATGCAATTAAAATAGTAAAGGCTATCCCCATAATATTAACAATCTGAATAAATTTATCAGATATTACAGGAAACACTAAACATACTACGAAGATATAGATATATTTTCTAAATCCATTATAAACATTTAGACCCAATAAGAATGAAAGCAATATTAGAGAAAGTGATATAAATAAGGATTTCAAAAGGAAGATTTCATAATTTACCGTTAAAGATCTTATGGGAACAATTGTGGATGTTAATAGTAAGATTGAAAAGAGAGGGGAGTAATAGTTAATTTTGGAAATATATTTTATACTATATGTTAAAATAGTAACTATTAATACAGTATAAACTATGAAATATATGATATGTAAAGGGAATTGTAAAATCATATTTTATTATGATATAAAAGTATCAATAAGTCAAGATAGTAAGTATATTTAAGGCAAATATGTCTATATAATATGCGTAAGAATATCTGCTGCATATTATTTTTTCCACTTGACTGCTGATGCTAATGTTAAACAGGTTATATTAGAAGGATTATATTTCTTAAGAACTAAAGAAGCCTCATTAAGAGTTGCCCCTGTGGTAACAACATCATCTATTAAAATAATTCTTTTATTACTCACCTTTTTGATCCCTCTGCCACTGGAAAAGACATTTGCTATATTATTGTATCTGTCCTTAATCTTTAATGTTGTCTGACTTTTGTTATTGCAACATCGTACAATAGTATCTTTTAATATAGGAATGCCTGATAATAAGCTCAGTTCGTTAGCAATAAGATAGGATTGGTTAAATCCTCTTTCTCGCAATTTTACTCTATGAAGAGGGATATATAATATATAATCATATTCGGATCCTAAAAGCACTATCTCATTTAATTGGATTAGAAGCAGTTTCGCTAATGGTGTTGCCAATTCCTTTCGTTTGTTATACTTAAAAAGATGAATTAAATCCTTCATCAAATTTGAGTATCTTGAATAATAGAATATTTTGTCAAATGCAAGACGATAAATATCTTTAAATTGATTTGTATTCTCAATTATGGAAATTCTTTCTATATCCAGAAGACATTCCCTACATACAATAAACTCATATTGTGACAGTTTATATCCACATTTAATACATCTATTAGGAAAGAAAAAATCAATTACAGGTTTAAAAATTCTTATAATACCCCCTAAATTAATAATTTAATCAAAACTCAAATATCATTTATATTTATCATATAAGCAAAAACTCTTTTATGTTTAAGGCTAATTTATGTGTTATCCCGGGTATCTTTTCAATATCTTTTATAGATGATTCTTCTATAGATTTAATAGTTGGGAAATGAGACATAATTCTAATAGCTTTTACTTTTCCTATGCCATCTATCTGTTGCAGTAGAAATTTTAATTCTCTCCTCCTTAATTTTCTATTATAATTTATTGCAAAGCGATGTGATTCATCTCTAATTCTCTGAATTAAATTAAGAGCAGAAGATGTTTTTGGAAGAGAAATTACCCTCTTTTCATCAATATAAATTTCTTCAAGTCTTTTGGCAATAGATATCGCAGTAATATTGAGATTCAATTTATTTAAAGCATCTTTTGCATTTCTTAGCTGTATTGCCCCCCCATCTACAATTACAAGATCAATTTGTTGGTTTTCTGCATGTGAAAAATACCTTCCTACTATTTCATTAATCATGGTAAAGTCATTAATGCCTTTAACATATTTAATCTTAAATCGTCGGTATCTCTTTTTAAGTGGTTTTCCGTTTTTAAAGACAACGGCAGATCCTACAGGATTATCCCCTTTTAAGTGGGATATGTCAAAACAGGCCATAAGTTTAGGTAACTTATTCAACTTTAAGATGGATCTCAATTCAGAAAGTGCATTTTCTTTTTTTGAATATTTTTCAAGTAATCTTTTTTCAATTTCATAAATTAAATTTTTTTTCAGCAGATTTATAATCTCTCGTTCATCCTCTCCATAAATGGAAATTAATCTGATATTTCTATTCAGTTTACTAAGTATTTTATCATATATGAGCTTGCTCTTAACCCTATCTGTTTTAATTATATTGGCATGGTTTGGAGACATATGTACATATTTTATTAAGAAGTGTCTCATAATGTCCTCTTCAGATTCCTGCAGAGGGTTCTTAATTTGAAATACCTCTTTATTCAGAAGA
>CBDVEF010000158.1:0-4580 GCA_965372935.1 uncultured bacterium
TTATTCATTTTCCTATATGTGATCAATAATATATTTTGCAATTTCCTGTTTTGATCCTTCAAATTCAATAATATTATTCTCTTTTCTCTTAATGATTTCAATTTTTGTATATTCGTTTCCAATCGAAGAAACATCATTCAGGATAATCATATCTATGTTTTTTCGTTTTAGTTTTTCATTCGCAGATTTTCTATCCATTCCATTCTCTAACGCAAATCCTATTATTTTTAAAACATTATCCCTTTTAATATTCTTTATAACATCAATATTCTCTATAAATTCAATGTTTCTCAATTCCTTTTTATGATATTTTAATTTTCCTACATTTTTAATTTTAAAATCTGATATAGCAGCAGCCATAATAATAACAGTATTTTTTCTTATATTTCCATTTATGGTTTTTAACATCATTTCAGCAGATTTTATATTTATTGATTTTATATAAATGGGAATCTTAACTGAAACATTCCCATAAATCATAAGGACATCTGCTCCCTTGAAATATAATTGCTTTGCAATTTCAATACCCATTCTACCTGATGATTTATTTGAAATCACTCTCACTTTATCTATATCCTCTTCAGAGCCACCTGCAGTAACTATGTATTGTATATTTCTAAATTTCTTTTCAGTATTCAAAATCCTTTTTGTAATAGCATAGATAATTTCAATATCAGGAAGTCTACCTTTTCCAATATCCTTACAGGCGAGAAAACCAGATTCGGGTTCAATTATATTTACACCCAATTTTTTTAATTTTTTCAAATTATTTTGTAAAATTTTATTCTCCCACATATTAACATTCATACTAGGTGCCAGGATCAATTTATTATTGTTCATAGCTGCTGTAACAAGTGTTAAGAAATTATTTGCTATTCCCCCCGCCAATTTACCTATTGTATTATACGTAGCGGGAACAATTAATAAGCAATCAGCCCATCTGGCAAGTTCAATATGTTCAGGACTTGTAACAGATATATTATCAAACATTTTATAATAAACCCTATTACCGGTTATAATTTCCAATGTCTCTTTAGTAACAAATTTTAATGCATCTTCCGTCACAATAACTTTTACACTATAACCGTTTTTAATTAGCAAGCGTATTAAAGACGGTGCTTTATATGCAGATATACCCCCGCTAATACCAACAAGGATATTATTCATCTTTCGCTAATATCTCTTTTTCTAAAAATTCTTTATATGCCAAAGTAATCGGTCTTCTTGCTGGATGATCTATGCTATTCCCTATTGCTTCTTCCATCTTTATTGCATCAACATATTGCTGATTTATAGATCTTGCTCTTTTAGCTATCATAATTACCGCAAGATATTTATTGGGTGACCTTGCCCAAATATCTTCCACACAAGGGTAGTTTTTATCCATCAATATCCTCCTTTAATTTACTGATTTTTTTAAAATTCCTTTTGACTTTAAACTTCTCTGTTTCAATAATCCTTATTACATTTTCCACAGCTTCATCCAGATTGTTATTTATAACCAAATAGTCAAATTTGTCAATACTCATAATCTCTTCTCTTGCATTTAACAATCGTAATTCTATTGTTTCTATATTATCCTGTTCCCTTTTCAATAATCTTTCTTTTAAGTATAATAATTTAGGTGGTAGAACAAATATTAAGATAGAAGAATCAGGGAAAGACCTCTGTATATTCATTGCTCCCTGAACATCAATATCCATAATTAATATTTTACCCTCTTTAATCATAGTTTGAATATTGTCCTTGGGAGTGCCGTAAAATTTTCCATGAACAAAAGCCCATTCAGCAAAATCGTTCTTTTCAATCCTATTTTTGAATTCTCTCTCTTTCAGAAAATAGTAGTCTTTTCCATCTATTTCATTCTTTCTTTTCTCCCTTGTTGTAGCAGATATGGAATATATAACCTTTTCCATATTCTGTTCAACCCTGTGACAAATAGTTGTTTTTCCCGCTCCGGAAGGAGCTGTAATTACTACTATAAATCCTTTACTCAATATTTTGTACCTGCTCTCTTATTTTTTCTAAACAATCTTTCAACTTAATAACCTCAAATGATATTTTTTCATCAGGCATTTTAGAACCAATTGTATTTGTTTCGCGACTCATCTCCTGCAAAATGAAACCTAATTTTTTACCAACAATTTGTTCATCAATTACAATTTTAAAATTTTTAATATGCATTTCAAGACGTTGTATCTCCTCCGCAATATCATATCTATCAGATAGAAATACAATTTCCTGTTCAATACAGTTTTGTGATAATGAATTAAGATTCAGTTTTTTTATTTTATCATTAATATTATCTATCTTCTTCTCTTTCAGGATTTCCGATATACTATTCAATCTTCCTGCAATTGCACTTATAATGTTTAGTTGTTCCATGATAAATTGTTTAATTTCACTTCCCTCATTTTCTTTCATCTTATTGAGTTCGATTACAGCTCTATCGATTAATTTTTTGAATAGAATTAAAAATTTGTCAATATCCTCTTCCTTTGATTTTAAAATATCCGGTAAATTGATAAAAGAACAAAAATCCATCTTGTCGAAACTTAAGTCTTTATTCAATTTATCATAAAGATCAATATACATCTTCACACTATTATCATCAATATTTAATTGTTCATCTACTCTTCCTGTAATTTTAATTATTACCTGATGTTTCCCTCTTACACATAATTTTCTCAAATGCTTAAGTACCTGAACCTTGATAGACTCAAAAATTTCGGGCATTACTATCCTTGCTTCGAAATATCTATGATTTACAGATGAAATTTCACATCTTATCTGTAATTCATTTTCTTCAATAATCGAAGAACCAAATCCTGTCATACTTCTCATACCTATATACTCGTATCTAAAGTATATGTTACAGGACCATCATTTTCAAGTGCTATTTTCATATATTCGCCAAATACACCATTTGAAGTTTTAATGCCTGTATTTTTAAATCTTTCGATAATATATTCATATATATGTTTTGCATCTGTACCAGATGCAGATTTAGAAAAATCAGGTTTCTTTCCTTTCCTCAAATTTGCAATGAGTGTTATCTGAGAAACAATCATTATTTCACATTTTTCCTCTCTAATATTCCTTGATATTTTACCAAAATCATCTTCGAATATACCGATTTTAGTAATCTTTTCTATTAATTTATCGGCATCTTTATATGTATCATCGTTTGTAATACCTACAAATAGAAGAATTCCTTTATCAATTGCTGAAACTATCTTATCTTTAACGATAATACTACATGAATTTACTCTCTGTAATACTGCTTTCATTAAAAATACATCTCAAATTCAAAGGGGTGGGGATGAAAACTTACCTCTGTGCTTTCTCTTTTTTTAATATCAATTAATTTTTTGACAAATGAATACGGGACAACACCTATTGAAGTGATATATTTATTATCTTTCTTAAAAGCATTTATTGCTTCATCAAGATTCGAAGGTAATCTCTTTACATTTTTATATTTTTTACCATAAACAGCGGGTTTTCCCGGATCTATCTTATTCCTTATGCCATCAATCCCGGCAAGTATCATACCAGATATTGCCAGATAAGGGTTTGATGTAGCATCAGGTGGTCTGTATTCTATATCAATACTTTTAATATCTTTTATATATGCGGGTACTCGTATAGCTGTTTCTCTACACCCCATTGAGTACTGAAGATTAACAGGGGCTTCAAAACCGGAATGCAATCTTCTATATGAATTTGTTGATGAATTAGTAAGTATAGACATCGATTGACCATGTTTTATAATACCACCTATGTAATATAATCCTAATTTGCTCAATATGTTTTTTTTATCACCAAATATTGAATAGTTATCTTTTTCAAGATATTGATGGAAATGAAGACCATTTCCCGGTTCATTGTATATAGGTTTAGGCATAAATGTTAGGATTAAATTATTATTAAGAGCAATATTCTTTAAATAATGCTTTGCAATCTGTATATGATCCGCAGTTTTTACAGCATCATCAAAATCCAATTCAATCTCATGTTGTGAATATTTTCCGACTTCATGATGATGGTATTTAACCTTAATCCCGATTTCTTCAAGCAATTCACAAACATAGGAACGGAAGTTAAAATAAAGATCCCTGGGTGCTTCCGCATGATATGATTTTCCATTATATGATCTATATATATCTTGCTCATCACTATCTATTTTAATATATGTGTTGAGTTTTTCATTTAATATTTCTATATTTTTAAAGATATAAAACTCAAGTTCAGGCAGAAATTTAACTTTATCACATATTTTTTGATCCTTTAGATATTCGATTGTCTTCTCAAGGATATATCTTGGATCCATATCGAATCTTGTACCATCTGTATTATATATATTTCCTATAAATGTAAGTGTCTTTATTTCTGTCAGTTTGTCAATATGTGCCGTATCTAAATCAGGTTTAACAATTAAATCACTTTTCCCTGGGTTGCTGAAACCAACAACACTTGAACCATCAAAACCAACACCATTAACAATTGCTTTTTCAATATATGAAACCGGCAATGTTACATGCCGCATAATACCGACTAAATCAGTGTACTTTATATCA
>CBDVEF010000159.1:0-4507 GCA_965372935.1 uncultured bacterium
TGCTTTTGTAATATGGGATTTTCCAAATTAACCTGAATAGAATCATTATCTTCTGTCAGTAAGGGAATACTTATTAATAATACAAGTAATGCAATTATGAAAATAGCTCGTTTCATAAATTCCTCCCATTTAACTTATAAATAAATATAATTACTAACATAAAATAAAACACAAAACCTCCTTCTATATTATAATATATTTTTACATATTTGCAATATATAATATGAAAAATTATATATAACCTTCGTATTCCCATTTGTTGAAGATAATGTTGAATTTTTATCACAATTAAGTGGATCCCCTGCTACATATCCTCCATAATGCTCATCAAGTATATATCATTATCAATTTTATGCATAACTAATTGTATATTTCCCCATGTTGTCCATCCTTTCTCAACAGTACTTTCTGCTTTATTACCATAAATGAAAATGCCGAGATATCACCCCCTACACCACTGCACTATTTATATTTTTGTAACTATTTTATAATAAAGCTTATCAGGTGCTAACTTTGCTAAATTAATAAGAAATCTATTCCAGAATCCGGGTATACAAACTATCCTATTTTTTCCAAGACACTTTATTGAACATTTAACCACATCATCCGAAGACATCCATTTTATAATCCCCTTGTTCTCAAGCTCATTCCGTTTCATATTCAATTTGGAGTGAAAATCCGTTCTTGTAAATCCCGGGCATAGAACCTGTACCTTAATTCCCGTATTATTTAATTCCATAGATAACGATTCGGAAAATTTATTCAAAAATACCTTTGTTCCACAATAAATGGCACCTGTAGGAATTGGTAAAAATGAAGCTATAGATGAAAGATTGATAATTACACCCTTTTTATTTTTAATCATTTGAGGGATCACTGCATGTATGAAATTTATCGGTGCATTAATATGAACATTTACCATTTCCTCTTGAATTCTTATATCCCCTTTATGAAAATTCTTATCAATCCCATAACCTGCATTATTAATTAGTACTTCAATATTTCTATTGTTTGATATAATATTAGCAAGATTATGTACATCTTTCTTATCCGATAGTTCTGCAATAATTATTTTTACATCAACATTATACTGTTCGGAAATTTTCTTCGCTAAAGAATGTATCTTCTTTTTTCTTCTCCCTGTGATAATTAGGTCATAACCATCCCCTGCGAATCGTCTGGCAAAAGATGCTCCGATTCCACTTGTAGCCCCGGTTATAAATGCTATTTTATTGTCCATTCTCTCTCCTCTGCATATAATTTAATCTTCATACAAAATCTTCCGCTCAAGTTTATTATACCGCTTTAAATCTTTCAGCTTTTTTTCAGTTATAATCGAACATGAAATCTCTCGAGACATATCATTTTCATAAATATGAAAATGCTCATTAGCTTCGGGATCTTTTAATGATTTATTTAATTTGTAACACAATTGATCAGCTTCATCTTGTGTGAGATAGATTGATATAGCATTAACCGAACATTTCTTATTAAAATCAATCATTCTCATATGATTAACCTCCCTCTTATAGTTGAATGTTTAATATCAACACATATTTCTGTATGGACAATAGCTACAATATCTTTCATCACTATTATCCGATGTAAAATCTATGCTTTTATCAAGAATTTCACCTAATAGATATTTTAAAATCGGTATAAACCTATTCTCCATTATATCAGTTTTATCAAATTTGCGATTATAAAGTATAGATTCTCTATCATTTTTATTTTTCTCTCTCAAATATATTAATTTAGAGTCTATATTTTCATATTCTATTTCAGGATTCATCTGTTTAAACATCAAAATGTACATTGGAAGCTGCATAGATTTTGCAATATCTTTTATATCGGATCTATTTAAATTATCCATATCTAAATATTGAACTTTTTTAAGGTTGGGGGATTTTACACTTGATCCTGTTTTATAATCAATAATCATAAATCTGTTCCCTACTTTATCAATCCTATCAGCAAATCCACCTAATTTTACACTTCTATTTTCTATCATAATACCACCTTTAAGTTTCACTTCGGTAGATATTAATTTATAATCATCTTCTATTTCTTTCCCAAAATCCAAAATATAAGACCTAACAGCTGATTTTGCGACTTCAAGAAGTAATCTTTTCTCTCCTAGTTCCTCTCCAATCTCCTCTTTAAAACTGATCTTTAATTTTTCTTCTATCATCCTTACTATAGAATCCTTATATTGTCCTGATTTCAATATAGTTATAAAATCCTTATCATTGAATAAATATTCAAGCCCTTTATGAATGAAAAGCCCGATATCTCTTCTGTCATACTCATCATCTACATTTATCTCCTCTTCAAGTTTTAGTATATACTTCATATAAAAATGAAATGGGCATTTCATATATGTGTCGATCTTAGAAGGAGAATATTCAAATGAACATAACTTATTTAAAACATCATTATCTTTTATTCCTTTGCTTTCCTCCTTTCTTTTAATATCAATATTGAATTTTATCTTTCTATTTTCATATTTTATGTTTTGTTTTTCCCCCTCCCATAATATCTTTTCAACAAATCTACTTCTCTCTTTATCTTTGCTCTTTATATAAACAATATATACCTCCTTTGAGCTTCTCAATATTCTTTCAAAATAATACTTGAATATTTCATTCCTGTCTTCATATGTTGGGAGTTTTAACAATTTTCTCAAACCATATGGCAAAAGTGGATCGTTAGTGTCCTCAGATGGGATTACTCCCTCGTTTGCATCTATTATTATCACTTTATCCTGCGAAATATTCCGGGTTTCCAAAAGTCCCATTATCTGCAATGGTTTCAAGGGACTTCCTTCAAATGGCACCTTTTTATATTCACAAACCTGCCTAAAAATAGAGAACAATTTACTGTCATTCATCTCAATTTTAGATACATCACTATCAATTAAATTGTCTAAAACAGATAGGAATGCATTGATAAACTTTTTTGATAGAGGATAATCCATTATGTGCGTTTTTTCATAAATAGACTTTAGCATTGATTCTATTATTAATGAAAGATTTTTCAGTGTTTTTATATTATTAAAGGGTTTTATAAATATATCAAATATAGAAACAAATATGTTTTCAATGTCACATATCCCGAAACTTGAATACTGTTCCATCATCAATATATTATTTATTGCGTCTTCTTTTATTGTTTTCCTGATCTGGTCATAATTTACAAAATAGATTTTATTATCAGTAAGTTTTTTTCTAACCACTTCACAGACAATTCTAATAAATGAGAAATTATCTTTATATTTGAGATTTTTTATATATGGATGAGACAGCAATTTTAAGAAATCTTTGGTAAAATAATAATTTTCATTTTTATTTTCCTGTAATGTAAAAATGATATTGATAAGTGAAAAGAAGAGCGTCCGCTTCAATTGATAACCCATCGTAACATTATACGGCACATCAATTCCATCCATTACCCAATTTAATATCGGGAACAGTTGCTCCGGATCAGGTAAAATCAAACCGATATTTTCCTTGTCTTTAATATCGGTTATTATATTATTTACCCCAATTACCTCCGAATGAGAATCAAAGGCATTGACTAATTTAATATCAGCAATAGGTGAAAACCCATTATTATTCTCATATTGTATATCTTTATCTTTTATCCATTTATCAATCGTATCCGTGAAGTGTTTCCATTCTCCTCCCTCTCGTTGCACAATAAGTGTAGTATCGCCTTTCAAAAGAAGATTATGAATAATCCTCTTTTCGCTTTCTGTAAGAGCAAAAAAACCTGAAAATATCAAAATTTTATCCCTTAAGAATGAGATATCAGTATTATTGGCAAGAGTATTATACTGTATAGATCTTGTTGTATAACCAAAATCACTTAAATATTTATGAAATTTTTCAATTATATCATTTAAATTTTCAAATATAAACTTAATTTTATCGGGAACACTGTCAAGATAGAAATAACGATTTTTAACTGATATCATTTCTATATCAATCTCATTTATCACACTTAATAATTTATATCCCCATGGTATAAATTTCTCAAATTCTTCACCGAATTTATATCTATTTAAATTATCTTTTATAGATTCGTAAAGTAACCATACAAGATTAATGTCAACATCAACTGCTTTCTTATCGATATTTACAGATTTCTTTACAAAATCATCCATTGAATATATTTCAGGAGGTATAAAATCACTATTAATCTTTTTCTGTAAGTATTTTTTAAGATATAGAGAAGGTCTTTTCCCCGGAAATACTACAATTATCTTACTATAATCTTTTTTATTTTCCTCAAAAAACATATTGATTGTATATTTAATAATATTCTTACTGAAAGGAATTTCAAATATTTTACCCATTTATAATTTTCACCTTCCTGTCATCTAAATATATTAAAATCCCAATACATTTCATATTATAGATATTTCTAACAATATTTATATAATTTATAATTTGTCTGCGGTGCTTTTCATTATATATTTCCCCTGTTTTATAATCTATAATATAAA
>CBDVEF010000160.1:0-4501 GCA_965372935.1 uncultured bacterium
GAATATTGTCTGTTAATTTAACCGCTCTGGATAAAAATAAATCATATTTTTCTGATTTATAATCGATAAAATTAGCATTGATAATAAAAACATTCTCCAGAATAAGTTTCTCTTTTATCTTAGAAAGAAAAGCAGCTTTTTTATCTCTTCTCTCAAACAAAATAAATTTTATATTGCTATTTATAATTGCAAGTGGAATACCTGGCATACCTCCCCCACTTCCTATATCACAGACCCGTTTGTGCCCTTTTACATACTCATTAGATTTAATCGAGTCTATAATATGCCTTTCCCAAAACACATGTACATCTTTTGATGAAAACAGATTAACGCTACGGTTATATGCTAAAACTAGCGTTTGATATCCTTCAAGTTTCAATAATGTTTCACGTGAAACATTATCGAAACTTGAAGGCAATATATACTCCATTACCCCTTATCCCAATGTCAATTTTTCTATTCATATCATACATCTTTGCACTAATAAATGCATCGATAGAAGAATAAACAATTTCAGCACTAAGTAACCAAATAAGACTATTTCTATTGTTTTCCGTGATCAATCGTTTTTCTTCACTTTGTTCTGTTTGTAAATATTTATTGTTTTTATATATCATATATATCGTTCCCCCCTCTATCAGCCCTATAATTGCCCCTTTTACATATTGCTCGTTATAAATTTGCCCTCCTCCCGGGATTAGTAACGATAAAGATGTTGCGATTCTTTCATCCTTCCCCTCCTTCGCAAAACTAAAACCTGGTGTTAAAACAAAACTAATTAACAATATACTTATAAGCCTCTTTTTCATTATACCGCCTTGCTTTAAACAATTCATTATCTACTATACAACAAACCTCGCTCTCGCTTCCTTTTGTATACTTGCCAAGAATGGAGCATGACAGCTTTAAACTGTCTGAGGCAATTATAATTCCTATTGGCCCTTTTTCTCCCTTTGCACTAATGATTTTTCCAGCTGTTTTCATTTGCTCAATCATTTTACATTCTCTCTCATCTCTTCCTATAATCAGCAAGCCATTTCCAAGATCGAACACTCTCCCATATTTAATAATTGACAGGGAATTTTCATCTGTTTTGTATTCCATTGCCTTCTTTAACCTTTTACTAAATATTGTATCTGTAAGCAGACACCCCCCTCCTGAGGATGGGATTACACTTATTCCCAATTCCTCCGCAATTTTATACTGACCTTTCCTTCCCCTCCCGCTTATATTATATAGCCATTCTCTTTCTATAATTCCTTTTATTTCAGGAATTGTTTTTTCTAATAATTGGCCAGATAATGGTCTGACTATATCTCCTTTTGCATTGGATATTTTTTCTACACTTCTCATTGCATCCTTTCTCTGTGACATTGGTCTTTGTCCTACAACCTCTCCTGTTGCAATGAATTTTGCCCCCCGTTTATCCATAATCGCTTTTGCCATTTTTATCATAGCTGCATGACAGTCTATACAAGGATTCAATGCTTTGCCATATCCATAAACGGAATGTTTTACAGCCCTTAGTTGTTCTGTCTTGAAATCTACCTCATTAATTTTTATATTGTATTCCTTTTTAATGTTTTCCTTATCTATCTCTTTTATGAATGGGCTTTTGAAAATTATCGGGAATGCTTGAAATCCCCATTTTTCAATAATTTTACAAACAAGGATGCTATCCAATCCTCCTGAAAATAGCACTATAACTTCCTTTTTCATTTTAATTCAATATTAATCCCTTCTAACCCCTTTTTTACTTTATAAATATATATCTTTACACTGTCCTCATCTCTATTCTGGTTTTTAATTAGTCTATTCATAATTCCAACTGCTCTTTTAATCTCTATTACATCATCTTTCGAATTTTCCCCCAATAATACTTCAATAGTAATATCTCCTCCTATTTTCGAAATATTACTCAGTAATTTATCAAGCATCTTCTCCCCTTTTTCTGTGGGAACTCCTTTCCCCTTATCAAATATTCTCCCTTCATCTACTTCAAGCTTAACACTCATATCAGATTCCCATATTCTGATACTATCTAATTTAATCTCGCTTTTTATCATCTCTAATGAATACTTTGTTATTTTATCATTCTTTTTTGGTCTCAAACTGTCAATTCTTACCTTTAATCTATTTAACTCATCTATAAGTTCTTGTTCTTCCCTTTTTAGATTGTCATATCTTTCCGTTTTTGGTTTATATTCTTTAACGTATAAAACTGCTGCTATCGTTATTAGCAATAAAACAATTAATGAATTAATGAAAGATCTCATCTTTTTTCTCCTTTGTCATCCCCTCCTTGTCATAATTTATTAGATAATCATCACTATTTATAATACCCTCCTCAATGTGTATATCACATATCTTCCTGGGTTCGTTTCCACTAATAAAATACTCATTCCTTATTTTCGGACATCTGCTTGATGCCAGAAGACCTGATTTTGTACATATTCTTCTCTCTGTAATCCCTTCTGGTTTTGAGAATTCCTTTCCCCTCCTATAAATTGGAGCTGTTAAGGAATCGCCCTGGATAATTGATCTCATTAAATAAGTCCAGATCGGTAAAGCCATTACAGCTCCAGTTGCATTCTTTCCCATTGTCCTGAGGGAATCAAATCCTGTCCACACACCACAAACGATATCCTCGTTAAACCCAATAAACCATGCATCAGTAAAATTATCAGTAGTTCCTGTTTTTCCCGCTACCGGCACCTTTAACCCCATAACTCTTGCGTAATATCCCGTTCCTTCATTTATGACACTTTCCATCATATTAACGGTTATATAAATTGACTGTTTTGAAACAACTTTCTTCTTCTCTATATTAGTTTCATAAATCAAATTTCCTTTATTGTCAACAATGCTGTCGATAATATGAGGTTTAATATGTATGCCCTCATTTGAAAAGGTTTGATATGCTGAAACCATATTCATAAGGCTTATTGAGGAACTACCCAGGGCAAGGGAAAGATAAGGATTCATCTTTTCTGTAACTCCGCACTTGTTTGCATAATCAATAACGGTATATGGACCAACCCTCTGCATTAATCTAATAGTTGCCAAATTTCTTGAATGAGCAATCGCATACCTTAATGTTACAGGACCCATAAATTTATTGTCAAAATTGGGCGGTTTATATATCCTCTGTTTCTTGTTCTTAACCCCCTTTATCTCAACAACAATCGGAGCATCCAGTATTATATCTGATGCATTAAATCCATTATCTATTGCCGAAAGATATACAAACGGTTTAAATGAAGACCCAACCTGTCTTTTTGTCTGTGTGGCTCTATTCCACGGACTCTGATTAAAGTTCCTCCCGCCTATCATAGCAAGAATAGAACCATCTTTACTGTCTTCCACTAATAATGCTCCCTGCAAATATAACGGTTTCCCCTCAATAAAACCATTTGTTATATTGAATCTATAATGTCTTTCTATCTCTCTTCTTCTGATTTGATCTTCAAATATCTCTTCTGCCTTTTTCTGTATCTTTAAGTCACAGGAAGCATATACATTAAGCCCTCCCTTATATAAAACATCTTCTCCATATCTTGAAATAAGAAATTTCCTTATCTCTTCCATATAATATGGGGCATTAATGTATCCCTTTTCTTTAATTACTACATTAAGTGGTTTGTTTTTTAGTTTTTTTGCCGTTTCCTCATCAATATATCCTGCGCTTGCAACTGCTTCAAGAACAATATTTCTTCTTCTTAACGATTCATTTGGACGTGTTCTTGGATTATATCTTGAGGGATGTTTTGGTATGCCCACTATCATCGCTGATTCCGTTAATGTAAGATCTTTTGCCTGCTTACTAAAATATGTTTCCGCTGCCGATTCTACTCCATATGCCCCCTGCCCATAGTATATTTGATTTAGATACATTTCCAGTATCTCATCTTTTGAATATAGTTTTTCTATTTCTATGGTTAAAAATGCTTCCTGAATTTTCCGAAAAAATGTTTTATTTCTTTTTGATAAAAACATATCCGTCGCGAGTTGTTGTGTAATTGTACTTCCCCCCTCCTTTTTTTTCATTTTTATTAAATCCTTAATGATTGCTCTAAAAATTGTAAATACATTTATTCCCCAATGATGTTCAAAGTTCCTGTCCTCAACAGCCAGGGTTGTATATATAATATTCTCCGATATATTATCAATTGATGTCCATTTCCTCTTTTCAATATAATATTCCCCCATAACCTTTCCATTTTTATCATAAACAACCGTTGCCAAATTATGCTGGTAATTAAGCAATTTATCCATATGAGGTAAATTTTTAACAAACCATACCCCTCCACCAACAGTTAACCCCAAGAATAATCCAATAACAACAGAGATGATAATTAACTTTTTACTCATCTATTATTATACCTCTTAATTCCCTCCCTCAACAAATTCATAGCATCTTTCAAATCATTCTCTTTTAATACAAAAGCAATTCTTATTTGATCTGTCCCTTTCCCTTCCGTTGCATAAAACCCTTCTGCTG
>CBDVEF010000161.1:0-4474 GCA_965372935.1 uncultured bacterium
TTAAAGCTATATACTGTATAAAGGGTTGTTATAAAGATGTAACTAAAAATTATCGGGCATATATACCGCCAGATTTTAATTTTTACTCTATTTACTGACAATATTCCTTTCATAACATTTAATTTACAGCTGCACATATGCGGGATATTTATATCTTTAATTATATTTGCGATTTTACTATGTTGTTTTAATTTTGGATTAAGAATTTTGTTTTTTATCAACATCTCTTTAAATTCAAGAATCTCGTTTTTATCAAGATCATTATCTAATAATTTCTCAAACAACTCCCATTTTCTTTCCATATTACACCTCTATATCCTTAAAATATTCCAATTTGCTAATAATATTTCCAAGCTTTTCTTTAGCCCTGAATATTTTTGTTCTTATATTTGAATAAGGGATATTCATATAAGAAGCTAATTCCTCATTGCTATAATCTTCATGATATTTCAAAAAAAGAAGCGATCTGTCGTTTTCATCCAATTGTCTCATTGCATATTCAATCATATTTCCGTGTTCGTTTTCAATTGTATTATCTTTATCTGTATATGAATATTCGATAGGATTTATATTGTAAATAGATACTGTGTTCCTCTTCTTTCTTAAATAATCAATAGTGTGATTTCTTGCAAGTGTTGTTAACCATGATTTGAACGAATAAGAAGGATTGTAAGAATTGAGCTTCATATAAGATTTAAGAAAAATTTCTTGAAGTAAATCCTGTGTTTGTTCGATATCATATGTCATTCCATAAACTATACTTTTTAATAGACCCTCATACTGTTCAATTATCATTTCAAACTTCTCCTTATTGCCTTTTAATACTTCATTTACAATCTCTTTGTCCTGCAAATTTCTCCTCCGTCATATATATTACGAACTTTAGATGATTATGTTTCATATCCTATCATAAAATCCTTAAGAAATAAAGGGGACAGGTGTTCAAATTTCTCACCACGGGAGGGAATAGCAACGAATTCACGAAGGTATAGTAACAAGTTACAATTTGCAAGAGCCAATAGCATTGCTATTGAGGGAACACCAACACCAACGGGAAGGTGGATACGGGAGAAGCCGTAAATTGTAAACCGAAAATCGTAGGCAGTTGCCAGGTATTGGGAACGAATTGCATGAAACGGGATATTTTCTATCTTTTCCTGTTTAATATCTCCTTGACGCCGAATTAGTATTATCATATATATATACCAATGAAAAGATACATATATATATTAATAGCTATTTTTATAGGTGCGTTTATGTATTATTCGTTCAATGTGCAAAAAAGGTTATCGAAATCAACAATATACACTATGGATACGATAGTAGAAATTCAGGTCTATTACCATGGTTCTAAGAATATAGATAAAATAATGAAAAAGGCATTGTCCAAATTTTTATTAATTGATTCTATTTGTGGCTATAATAGCAAGAACGGAGATATTTATAATCTTAACAACAAGGGAAAATTAAAAGTTTCAAGATACACTAAAGATATAATTAAAAGATCTATAGACATCTCTCAAATAACAAATGGTAATTTTGATATAACAATTAATCCTATAATGAATGAGTGGAAGCATTTTTCCGAACCTCTGCCGGAATTACCTGACAGCAATAGAATTAAGCAATTACTTAAATATGTTGATTTTAATAGAATCAAAATATCTGGGGATACTGTATCGATATTAGACTCTATGAGCATTGATCTTGGTGGCATAGCTAAGGGATATGCAATTGATCTGGCATATGATGTATTGAAGGAATCCGAACTCGATGCATTCCTAATTAATGCCGGTGGAGATATTAGGGTTTACTCAAGAAATAGTAAAAAGTGGAAAATAGGTATTCAAAACCCGAGAGAAAATGATATTCTGGGATATTTCGAAATTGAAAACGGGGCTGTTGTAACAAGTGGAGATTATGAGAAATATGTAATAATCAATAATAAAAGGTATTGTCATATGATAAATCCTAAAACCGGATTTCCCGAAAATGATATTGCAAGCGTAACAATATTTGCAAAAAATGCCACATTTTCCGATGCAATAGCTACTGCTGTCGGAGTTATGGGAACCGAAGCAGAGAATTTCCTTGCAAATAACAATATATATGGTATTATTATAAGATTAGAAAATCAGGAATTCCACATATGGGAATCCGATAGTTTAAAAAGGAAGATAATTTATGAAAAAGGCTTTATGGCAAAAGAGATTAGAAAACAGTAAGGTACAATGTTTGCTATGTCCCCGAAAATGCATTATATCAAATAAAAGGGACGGGTTTTGTTTTGGTCGTGTAAATCACAATGGGGTACTCTATGCGAAAAACTATGGGCAGGCAGTAACGATTGCAATTGATCCTATCGAAAAAAAACCCCTCTTTCATTTCCTCCCGGGAACAGATATACTCTCAACAGCAACTTACGGATGTAATATGCGATGTCCTTTTTGTCAAAATTATGAAATATCTCAGATTAAAACACCTACGACTGAAATTACACCTGAGAATCTTGTAGAAATTGCTAAAAATAAAAAACTACAATCAATTGCTTTTACATATACAGAACCTTTTATATGGTATGAAATGATATTGGACACATCTAAAATTGCAAAAGATAATGGAATAAAAATTATACTTGTTACAAACGGTTTGATTAATGATAAACCATTAGAAGAGATAATCCCATATATCGATGCTATGAATATTGACTTAAAATCAATTGATGCAAAAGTTTATAAGAAGATCCTTTTTGGAAACCTTAGTACTGTTCAAAATACGATTAAAACATCTTTTGAAAATGGGGTACATATTGAAATTACAAACCTCCTTGTCACAGGGCTAAATGATAAAAAGAGTGATATATCAATTTTAGTCGATTGGGTTGTCTCTCTCTCTTCCGATATACCGATTCATTTTTCAAAATATTCCCCGAATTATAAATATAAGGAACCACCCACATCACCTGAAATACTTGATTATGCATACAAAAAGGCAAAAGAAAAACTTAATTTTGTATATACAGGCAATGTAATTGCAGGAAAAGAAAATACATATTGCCCAAAATGCGGAGAGTTATTAATAGAAAGAAATTATTTTAATGTAAAACAAAACAAATTGATTGATGGGAAATGCCCCTCATGTGGAAAAAAGATTTACGGATTTTTTTAAGACCCTCTTTTTGTGATTTTATAATAATAATATTGATTATAGCAACAATATTCCTATATTCGATTAAAAAGAAGCACACTGACAATTCCATAATTATTGTAGAGATTAACGGAAAAACTAAATATACTTTACATACTGCCGTTGACACAATAATTTTAGCAGATGGATATAGAGGACCCTTTTCATTTGAAATAAAAGACAAAAAGGTAAAAATGAAAAATTCCACCTGTCCCTTGCACATCTGTGTAAAGCAAGGATGGATTAAAAACAGCAATGAGATGATAATTTGCATACCAAACAGGATTAAAATATCTTTTTCAGGGAATGACTACGATGCAATTACAAAATAGAAAAATTGCATATATAGCAATGCTTTCTGCAGGAGCAACTGTTGTTGCGATATTAGAAAGATTTATCCCTATGCCAATTCCTTTCCTGCGATTAGGATTAGCAAATATCTTCATAATAATCGCTCTTTTTATTCATCCACTTGCTGCGCTAACAGTAATTCTTATCAAGGTATTTTTTAGCTCAGTTATATTCGGTGGCATATTTCAACCAATAACAATTATGCAACTTGCAGGAGGGATAAGTGGCCTTATCGGAATGTATCTGATTATAAAATTGAATATTAGATTCAGTTTACTTGGCATTAGTATAATCGGAGCATTTATACACAATATTACAATGCTTTTTACAGCTGGTTTAATCGCTCATATAACCAATATAATGAAACTATACTCTATTTTTGCGACTTTTTCACTTATCTCGGGTGGAATCATTGGACTTGCAACAATATATTTGGTAAAATTAATGTATAAAAGAGATATAAACTATAATCTATGAAAAGGGAATAAAATGAGATATATAATGGAAATTGAGTATGATGGGACATTTTACTCCGGATGGCAAGTTCAACCTCATGAGATAACAATTCAAGGAGAGGTAGAAGATGCATTAAAGATATTATTTAAAAAAAATATACGCATAACAGGGAGTGGAAGAACTGATGCGGGGGTTCATGCGGGAAAGCAATTCGCACATTTTGACTGGGAACATATCGATGATCTCACTCATCTTCAAAAATCACTAAATGGGATATTGCCTAGAGATATATCAATAAGAAAAATAAGAAATGTAAAAAAGGATTTTCACGCCAGATATTCAGCAAAATTGCGAACATATAAATATTTTTTTACAAATGAGAAACCTGCTATCTTAACTGGGCATCTATATTATTGGCCATATTTATTTAATATAGAACATTTTAAAGATATATTCCCTCTATTTTTAGGTAAAAAAGACT
>CBDVEF010000162.1:0-4469 GCA_965372935.1 uncultured bacterium
AGGCATTTATTGTGTATAATAATAGTAAGTAAGTATGATAAAAAGGAGATAGTAGAAATATTTTTTCATAAGCTACCTCCTAAAAGTTTATGGAGATTCCAACCTCATGAGAATCACTGATTTCTCTTTGGCTTTTATACGCATAGTTAAGAGCAAATTTGCCATATTTTAACGAAAATCCAGCACAATATAACATTGGATTTGTTGATATACCTGTTCTTATTGTTAAATAGGGGGAAAGAACTTCATAATCAATAGCAGCTGCTACCCTTGTGTCATATCCCTCTTCCTTTTCAAACTGTAATGAAGTTAAAAGACCATTATAGGGTTCATATGCTAAACCAAGAATGAGATTTGCAGGAATATAATAAGCAATTACATTCCCAAAGATTGGTCTATTGATATTATGAACAGCAGCACCAATTGTAAATGTTGAGAATAAGTTCCCTATAAAACCAAAATCCAGAGATATAGCATTTGCACTACCAAATCTCTTCATACTTATATTGTATAATTTCAAATTGTAACCAGCATGTATACATTCCGTAATATTAAAATTATGTGTAAAGAATATCCCCTTTTCACTTTCAAGTACCCCATTGGAAATAACATGATTCAATGAGTCAGTATAATCGCCTGTTATATCTCTTTCAATATAGGATAAACCGATATTACCCACAGATGATTTTTGCCCATAAGACACATAAAAATGGTTGTACATCATAAATAATTTACTGTAACCAATACTTATGGAATGGTTATTTATCTCAGTAAACGATGCGGGGTTTATAAAGGATGATGTCATATCGCCATATAAAGCGGCTTGAACATTTGCTCTTCCGTCACTAATGAGATCTATATTAAATCCTTCAAAAGCTCCATATGAGATCATTGGGAAAATTAAGATTAGTAAAATAATTATTCGTTTCATATCACACCTGCCTTACTTTAATTGAGTGCCAATTACAATGGCTTTATTAATTCTCTTTCTCGTACCGTTAGGCATTTTTAATGTATATACAATAATGTATGAGCCTATGTTAAGATATGAATCATGGTCATTTCTTCCATTCCACCAGAAGCTAATATTACCAGATGCCATATTCGATCCGAAGGTTTTTACAAGTCTACCTTTAAGGTCATAGATTTTTAGATCGAATTTTCCACCTGTGGTTCCAATAATGTCGATATTAAGCATTTCGCCGTTATCCGGTCTGAATGGATTCGGATATAGAGATATATTCATTGCATCTGTTGTATCCGGAGGTGTAATCAATAATAGATCGCTGGGGAATCTTGGCATTAACTGATATCCTGATGTATATGGATCTGAACTGTCGTATTGTCCTTCGATACCTGTAATGGACACATAATCACCCCCTTTAATGTTTGTAAATATCGTATCGTCAGGTATTCCTGAGGAATTGTTAATCCTAATGTCTATTACAGATTGTCCGTTCCAAATTTGCATATTGTATCCGGTACCTGCCAAATAAGGTGTGGAACCGAGGATACACTTTTCAATCTTAAAGAGTTTCCCTTCGTTTCTTTCATTCAAACCCGAAGATAGGGGTAAGATTTCCGGAGTAATATATGCACCTGAATCACTAATTATCGTTATGTTATTTATATCATCGTAGATAATTTCTGTAAGCCCATTATATTCATCGATAATACCTTCTACAATAATCTCTTTTCCAAGTGTGAATCGTTCCGAAGCATCCTCTTCACCTGTAAAAACATTGATCCCTGCTGTTGAGTCTTGTATATAAAAACTTGTGGTTGATTCCGTCGGATTAAAACTCGCTGAAGGGCCTGTGACAAATCCCCGAATCTTGACTGTTTCTTTATACATTCCAGAACTATAACCGTCTTCTCCTGGTTTTTGAGCTTCCCATATAGTAATTAGACTATCAAATAGATAATTCTGTACGATTGCTATATTTTGATCTCCACATAGAGAATGAATAGATGAATCAATTCCTGTTTCGATATTGAAATTAATAGAGTAAACAGTTGTATCAACATCGATATTTCTTATTCTTAAACAGAATGTGTCTACAAGATTTATTTGTTTACATTCAAGTATATAAGGCATTGTGTCGGAACCATTACCAGATATTGATAAGATACCTGCTGAAACACTAACATCATCATATAGTCCACTCCATGATAGATTTGATGGAATTGTTAATTGTGAATAGCCCACAGTGAATAGTGATGTGTCAAGATTTGGTGTTAGAATGATTTTAAAGTTATTTATTCCTGAAGCAAGATAATATGGATTAATCATTGCTTTACCAGACCCGGAGGAGGTTGAAATTGTCAGTTTGGGGTAATCTGATATATATATTGAAGAGAGAGAATCAGTGCCGGTTTTGATGAATAAGGATTGATTCCCTGGTGTTGAAGGGGTTCTTATATTTTTTATTGTTATATTCCCCTGATCAACGAGTTGAAAATTCGAGAAATTCAAATAATGAGCTCCACTTGGAAGTTGATTTATTGAGATATCTGCATTCTGTAAATCTCCCGTTAGTACAATATCACTTGTGCTTGAATCCCACCCGATAAAAGAGGGCATATATATTTGAGTATATCCGATAATTCCAAATACTGTATCAACGCTGGGATAAAATGCAAAATCAATATCCAGTGTATCATCGATTGATACTGTATCAGGTGTAAGTATTACCTTGCCTGTTCCATTTACACTTGTAACGATATCAAAGTTACCTCTTGGGTATACCTCATAAATATCACCAGTAGAATAATAATCACACACTCCTATGGCTTGTAGTACCGTATCTCCATTAGAAGGGAATGAACCTACATTATCACCTTTGTCATAGAATTTAATAGGTCCTGAACCATCATCAAATTCACAACTGTTACTTGAAGAATTAAGTGTTACTGCATTACGGATTTCTACAAGTACACCTTCATATTTCTCATCATTTATAGCACTTGTTGAGCTATAATAAGCTGCATGTGGTTTAAGTCCTTTATTATGTATGGTGATCTCAGGGAATCCTCCAATTTCAGTTATGCCATAATACTCTATAACTTCTCCTGTAATTGTAACGCTATCACCCATTTCAACTATTGTCCTTCCTTTATCTGATGCATATCCGATAAATACCAGAACTCCATTCCATGCTCCTGATGAATCTTGAACGAAACAGTAATCTTTTGGTGATGAACCTCCGGATTGATATGCAAATGATATTATCCCGTTAATTGTAACAGTTTGTCCTACATAGATTGAAGAATCATTAACAGTTGGATCCGGGACATATTGGATTTCATGTATCGGAATTGCTTTTAAGAAAAATGGTAAAAAAAGCAGTAAAAAAAGCAGTTTATGAATTTTTTCCATCCGTTCCTCCTATTTAGTCTAAACTGTATTATACATAAATATTATAAATTTTCAACTAATAAAAATAAATATGGTATGTCTTTAAATTTCTAACAACGGAAGGGAAGAGAGGGAATAACCACGAATTCACGAATTTATAACGAATTGCACGAATGGGAGAGAATAATTTATTGCTTTAAATACAGGAAAGAGATAACCAAGGAGAGGAGAATTAAACACGAATTTCACTAGGGAGAAAGGGATATTTTTTACCTTTAATTACACGAATTAGAGAATGAATTACACGAAGGAGAAGGGAACAATGTTTACCTTAATTTCACTAAAGGGAAGGGAGAGAGGGAATAACCACGAATTCACGAATAAATAGTAATAGACGTCAGACACCAGACATCAGACACTAGCCGAAAAGGGAAAGAGAATATCAACGAATTGCACGAATGGAACATTTTTTAACTTTCCCTCCACAGGTGGGAGGGAATAGAAGGGAGAGGAAACAAATTTTATCTTGATTTCACGAATAACGGCACGGTGCATCGTTCTTCTAATGCCCCTAAGATGTCCCCATTCCCAATTCCCTAATAATTATTGTACTATTCTCTATTCACTATTTTCATCCGTTCCCACTGGCGTTGTCATTCCCGTATGTATATTTTCTATTTACATTTTTCGATTTACGCCTTTTGCTATTGGCTCTTGCAACTTGCAACTATTATTATATACTTGTTATATATGTAAATATTGTTTATATTGAGCATTAAGATGAGTTATGATATAATAATTATTGGAGCTGGTGCAGCGGGTTTATTCACTGCCATTAATATTAAAAGAGGAATTGTGTTGATATTGGAGAAGAATTCTTCTGCTGGTAAAAAGATATTTATTTCCGGTGGAGGCAAATGCAATTTTACGAATAGTGAATCAAAAGAGGAACTACTTAAGCACTACTATGAACATGGGAAATTTTTAAAACATGCTATTTATAATTTTTCAAACACAGATATTATAAACTATTTTAATGAAATAGGTATTGATACAAAAATTGATGAACAGGGGAGAGTATTCCCGGAATCTGAAAAATCAACTGATATTT
>CBDVEF010000163.1:0-4458 GCA_965372935.1 uncultured bacterium
TTGCATCGAGTTCACATCCGAAACTACAAAATGGGCAAATTACTCTTTTTGGTTCAAGTTTAAAGGGGCCCGGTTACAATGTATTAGGTTTAATAGCAATAGCACCTGTTGGACAGACATCAGCACATAAACCACAGGATATACAATCTGTATCGAGTAAGGATTTCCCAATAGAAGGTTGAACAACAGTATTAAATCCTCTGTTTACAAATCCGAGGATTGAAAGTCCCACTACCTCCTTACACATTCTTATACAACGAGCACATGAAATACATTTATTTGATTCAAAAATAATATATGGATGTCTATCATCGACAGTGATATCTTTAAATTCACCACTATAGTACGATTGATCCACACTATAATTCGTTGAATTATCTTTTAATTCACAATCGAATACCATATTACATCCACATTCAAGGCATCTAAGTGATTCATTATGAGTCATATCTTCCGATAAACCTAACTCAACTTCATTGAAATTGTTAATACGGGCTTTAGCAGTCAATTTTGGCATTAACATTTTGGTCATCTTTTCCATGTGTTGATAATTATCTCTTATCTGTTCATATAAATCATCTTTCTTAGAGAAGAACTCTTCCGGGTAGGGGATTATTTCACCACTAACTAAATATTTTTTAATTACCCATGCAGATTTTTTACCATCGGCAATTGCTCCTATAACCGTATCCGGGCCTCTTCTGAAATCCCCACCTGCAAATACACCTTGTATATCTGTCATAAATGTATTATTGCCTGTTTCTATTGTATTTTTCCTTGTAAATTTTAATGCATCTTTGATTTTTACATTTTCATTTTCTATGAAACTAATATCTGAATTCTGACCAATAGAAAAGATTACTGAACTTGACTTTATTCTAAATTCCGAACCATCTATCGGTATTGGGCGTCTTCGGCCTGAACTGTCAGCTTCCCCCAGTTCCATTTTTATACACTCAATCTCTATTACATAATTGTCTTTATCTTTAATCAATCGTATGGGGTTTGTAAGAAATGCAATCTTTACCCCCTCTTCCTGAGCATCTTCAATTTCACTTTGGTGAGCTGGCATTTCATTTATTGTTCTTCTGTATATCATTGTAACATTTCGAGCCCCAAGTCTAAGGCTTGTTCTTGCTGTGTCAACAGCAGTATTTCCACCTCCTATTATGATAACATCGTCTCCCAAAGAGGGCTTTTCACCTCTTGCTACATCTCTAAGCAGGTCAATACCTCCAAAAACTCCATTTGCATTTTCACCTTCGATGCCCATTTTCATACTATTATGAGCCCCAATGGCTATATATATTGCATCGTAGCCTTTATTCTTTAAGTTATCTATTGTAAAATCCTTTCCAAGCTTCTGATTTGTATATATTTTAGGACCAAGGTCGGTAATCGATTTGATTTCAATATCAAGTACATCATTGGGCTGTCTGTATTCAGGAATACCATACCTTACCATACCCCCGGCTTTTTCAAACTGTTCAAATATATCAATATTATATCCTTCTTTAGCGAGATAATAAGCACAGGACAAACCCGATGGTCCTGCTCCTATAATAGCTACCTTCTTTCCTGTCGAAGGTTTTTTGGGTGGTATATAGCTATTTTCATCAGCTATATCTCTATCAGCAGCATATCTCTTCATATAATCGATACCAACACATTCATCTACAAGATTTCTTCTGCATTTATCTTCACAAGGTCTGGTACAAACCCTTCCACAAACTGAGGGGAATGGATTATCCTCCTTTATGATTTTTATTGCTTCTTTATAATTACCATCGGCAATTGCAGCGATATATCCCTGAACATCAACATTTGATGGACATGTACTTTTACATGGACCAATACAATCTGCATAATGATTTGATAGTAATAATTCAAGAGCCATCTTTCTCTGAATCCATATATCTTTTGTGTCTGTTTGTATTTCCATACCATCTGTTATTTTTGTTGAACATGAAAGGGAATATTTTTTCCTTGCTCCTTTAATTTCAACCGTACATAGAAAGCAAGAACCATATGGTTCCAGTTGTTCATGATAACAAAGGGTAGGTATCTCTATATTATTTCTTCTACATACATCAAGTACTGTTTCGGAATTATCCCCTGTGTATTTAATGCCATTTATTTTTATATTCACAATGCCCATATCAACCTCCTACTTTACTTCAATAGCACCAAAGGGGCATACATTGAAACAGTTTCCACATTTTATGCAATTTAACTGATCTATAATATAAGGAATACCCTTATCACCTGTAATTGCATTAACAGGACAATTCTTTGCACATAAGCCGCAGGATTTACATTTTTCAGTTTCGATTTCAAATGTTATTAATGTTTTACATTCCTTTGAAGGACATTTTTTCTCTTTAATGTGTGTCTCATACTCATCTCTGAAGTATTTCAATGTTGTAAGAACAGGATTTGGAGCTGTCTGCCCAAGTCCACACAGAGAGGATTCTTTAACCATATATGCAAGATTCTCAAGTTTATTAAGATCATTATCATTGGCTTTACCTTCAGTTATTTTACTGAGAATTTCATACATTCTTTTTGTACCAACCCTACAAAAGGTACATTTTCCACAGGATTCAGATTGTGTAAAATTAAGAAAATATTTTGCCACACCTACCATACATGTAGATTCATCCATAATTACCATACCGCCCGATCCCATAATTGCTCCTGTGGCATTAAGAGAATCGTAATCTACAGGTGTATCAAGTAGCGATTCCGGAATACAGCCACCGCTTGGTCCTCCAATCTGTACTGCCTTGAATTTTTTATCGTTTATTATACCTCCGCCAACATCAAATATTATTTCACGAAGAGTAATGCCCATTGGTACTTCAATAAGACCTGTTCTTCTAATCTTGCCTGATAAAGAGAACACTTTTGTTCCCTTACTCTTTTCAGTGCCTAATGAGGAATATTTCTCTGCACCATTTCTTATGATCCATGCGATATTTGCCAGTGTCTCCACATTATTTATGTTTGTTGGCTTCCCCCATACACCCTTAATTGCAGGGAAAGGAGGTCTTATTGTAGGCATACCCCTTTTTCCCTCAATAGATGCGATAAGTGCAGTCTCTTCTCCACATACAAATGCACCAGCTCCCTCCTTTATCTTGATATGGAATGAAAAATCTGAACCAAGTATATTATCTCCGAGATATCCTCTTTCCTCAGCTTGTTTTATTGCTAAATTTAACCGCTTGATTGCAAGAGGATATTCAGCTCTGCAATAGATATAACCTTCATTCGCACCTATTGCATATGCACCTATTGTAAGCCCTTCAAGAACTGAATGAGGATCACTTTCAAGAACCGATCTATCCATAAATGCTCCGGGATCACCTTCATCGGCATTACAAACCATATATTTTTTATTGCATTTTGCATTGTAAGCGAATTGCCATTTTAATCCTGTCGGAAATCCTGCACCGCCCCTACCTCTTAGTCCTGATTTTTTAATCTCATCAATTACCTCTTCTCTTGTCATCTCTTTTATTGATTTTGTAAGTCCCACATATCCCTCTGTATTTAAGTAATCATCAATACTCTCAGGGGCAATATTCCCCGCTCTCGCAAGAACAATTCTGAATTGTTTCTTGAAAAGATTTTCTTCACTGCCCTTTTTATTTGTTGATTTAACAACCCAATCAGTCAGAATTTCATTATTCAATATATGCTGATTAAATACTTTTTCAACCTTTTTATCTGTTATTTCACCATATAGTGTTGTTTCTCCGGTTTCTTTATTAAATATCTCAACCAAAGGTTCCTTATAACACATCCCGATACAACCAGTTTCCTCAAGTATTATATCCTTATTGTTTGAAGAGATAATAAGATTGTTGAGTTTTTTAAAAACCGGTTTTGCTCCAGCAGCAATTCCACAGGACCCCATACCAACAGTTATTTTATACTTACTCACATTATCCCCCGTTAAAATGATTTTAAAATTTTTCTAATATTATCGGGTGTCAATTTCCCATATACTTCACCATCGATCATCATAACCGGGGCAAGACTGCAACAACCAAGGCAAGCCACATGCTCTACTGTAAATTTGTTATCCGGAGTAGTCCCATAATCTTTTAATTTCAACTCTTTAAAAATTACATCTTGTACAGTATCAGCATTATTAACATGACAGGCGGTTCCCTGACATATCTTAATATTGTGAACCCCTGATTTTTCGCTTTTAAATTGCGAATAAAATGTTACAACACCGAATATGTCACTTTCTGCATATTTGCTATTTTTAGAGATTGTTTCAATTGTCTCTTTGGAGATATAACCGAAATTATCCTGAATTTCCTGTAATATTGGTATTAATGCCCCTTTTTGATCAGTATATTTTTTAACAATGCCAATTACTGTTATATCCTTGGTATTATCCATCTATTCTCCTTACTTTATGTTTTTAATTATTGCTTCAGT
>CBDVEF010000164.1:0-4382 GCA_965372935.1 uncultured bacterium
GGAGAATTACCTTATGAATATTAATCCCATACACAACATTCTTGACAAGTCTCCTTATTGTGTAAACCTATATCAGGATAAGACACTTCTTACTTGTAACTTTTAACTTGGTTCTTGTTACTTGTAACTGACATATGTCTATACCCATCGCCTCCCTATCCCAATAACCAATAAGTTTCTTGACAAAATATTTTAAAGGTTTATATTACTAAATATGGAGAACAGAGAAGAGATAATAAGAAATTCAATCAAATATGTTGCAGAATTGATGGCTTCTTCTGCGATTACAGCACCAAAAACAAAAGGTATGGATGATATTGATGTAAAGATAGTATATCATAATGAATTTGAAGAAATTACCAAAAAGATGGAAGCGATTGGAGAGAGAGATGAATTACAATTCTTTATAAGGGATGCCGGTAATTTGAGAAATTCAGATGCCCTTCTATTAATCGCCGCAAAAACAGTAAGAGCAGGTATAAGGAATTGCAATCTTTGTGATTATGATGATTGCAGCGATAATTTGAAGCATAATTCATTATGTACATTTAATATAATCGATTCAGGGATAGCTATTGGTTCTGCTGTTAGTATTGCATCAAAATATAATATTGATAATAGAATTATGTACTCGGTCGCTAAAGCTGTAAATGAACTTAATATATTCGAGGAAAATGTAAAATGTATTGCAGGTATTCCACTTTCGGTAAACAATAAAAATATATTCTTTGATCGAAAATGAAGACATATTTTCCAACATATAAAAACTGTTTTGTTTGTGGGCAATATAACAAAAAAGGATTAAAACTAAAACCATATTATGAGAATGGTATGTCATGTGTTGATTTTATTACTGATAAATTGTACAGTGGGGCAGAAGGGAGTATGCATGGAGGGATAATCGCTACACTTTTTGATGAATCAGGATACTGGGCGGTATTTGCTGAAACAGGGAAAAATTGTGTAACAGCTGAATTATTGATAAGATATAAAATAAATGTAAAAACAGGGATGAAAATTACATCAAAGGTGAAAATAGTAAAAGCGGATAGCAGGATTGTTTATGTCGAAGGCATATTAGTAGATAAGGAAGGGCAAATTTACTCAAGAATGAAGGGGAAGTATATCCCTGTGCCGGGGGATTTTAAAGATTATTTTATGGGAGATGAGAGTATACAAAATTTAGATATTGAAAAGTTTAGAGATAAATTGAAGTAGTAATAAGTTATCGTTTTATTTTACTTGAAAAAAGTTTCTCTTTTTGTTATATTGCATATATATAAATAGTATTTTAAAGGAGGTATAATGATAGAAATATTAATTCATGGTAGAGGAGGGCAGGGAGGCGTGAAAGCATCGCTCTCTTTAGCTTCGGCTGCGGCTAAAACCGGAAAATATGTTCAATCATTCCCTGAGTTTGGGGTTGAACGAAGAGGAGCTCCTGTTAAAGCGTTTACAAGAATTTCAGATAAACCGATTGCCGAACGATCAAAGATATATAACCCCGATCATGTTGTAGTTATGGACCCCACACTTATGCATGCAGTTGATGTTACTGCAGGATTAAAAGAGGGTGGTTGGATTATAATTAATTCCGATAAAAATCCGGAACTTTTTGAGGAATTAGCAAAGAAATTCAATATAGCCACAGTCAATGCAACAAAAATAGCTTTAAATAATAAGCTTGGAAGTGCAGCTGCTCCGATTGTTAATACTGCAATTCTTGGCGCAGTTATAAAAGTTCTAAAGGTTGCTGATATAGAATCGCTTGAAAAGGCAATTAAAGAATTTGTTCCGGTAAAGGCAGAAGCAAATATACAAGCTGCCAGAGAAGCTTTTAGTAGTGTTAAATATAACAAGGAGGCATAATGGAACACAGTAAGAAAAAAATCGTAATAAAAGGAGCCTCGGATATGCCGGATATGGTTGCATCGATAGGTAGTATGGCAAGCAATAAAACAGCAAGTTGGAGAAATCTGAAACCGATTATTGATGAATCGAAATGTATTAAATGCTTTATTTGCTGGAAATTTTGTCCTGATGCATCGATAGATTTTATCGATGAAAATACTCCCCCCAAAATTAACTATGATTATTGCAAAGGGTGTGGTATTTGTGCCGAAGAATGTCCTGTTAATTGTATCAGTATGGTGGAGGAGAAATAATGAATAAAGTTGTTTTGGGAAACCATGCGGTAGCTTATGGGGTACTTTTAAGTAGGGTTCAGACAATTGCTGCTTATCCTATCACCCCACAGACTACAATTATTGAAAAATTGTCGGAAATGGTTGCGGATAAAGAAATTGATGCGGTCTTTACAAAAGTTGAGTCCGAACACTCTGCAATGGCTTCATCAATTGGTTCATCAGCAGTGGGAGCAAGAGCATTTACAGCAACATCAGCCCAGGGTTTGGCTCTAATGCATGAAATGGTACACTGGGCAGCAGGAGCAAGATTGCCTATTGTTATGGCTGATGTCAATAGAGCAATGGCACCTGGTTGGACGATCTGGACAGATCAGAATGATTCACTTTCCGCGAGAGATACTGGTTGGATGCAAATTTATTGCCAGAATAACCAGGAAGTACTTGATTCTATTATAATGGCATATAAGGTATCTGAGCAGGTTGGTATGCCCACAATGGTGATACTTGATGCATTTGTATTATCGCATACCGCTGAAGGTGTAGATATACCTGACATTGAGTTGGTTGATAAATATCTACCCCCATATAAAGCTAAGATGAAGATGGATGTCAATAAACCCTGTGCATTCGGAGCTTTAACAAGCCCTGAAGTATATATGGAATTTAGGTACAAAATGCAGAAAGCACTTGAGGACGCCAAAAAAATCATTGTTAAAGAGGGTAAAGAATTTGGTGAAATGTTTGGTAGGGAATATGGTCTTGTCGAAGAATATAGAACCGAAGATTCCGAGATTATACTTATTGCGTCTGCAACAGTTGCATCTACTGCAAGAACCTCAATTGATAAGCTAAGAGAAGAAGGTATCAAAGTCGGTTTACTAAGAATAAGGGTATTCAGACCTTTCCCAGCGGAAGATGTTATTAGAGTTCTTTCCAATAAGAAAAAGGTAATTGTGATTGACAGGAATATTTCCTATGGAAAGAGTGGAATATTCTTTGATGAAGTCAAAGGAGCTTTTTACAATACTGATGGTGAAAAACCGAAAATATTTGGATATATTGCAGGGCTTGGAGGCAGGGATATAACACCTGATGTGATCTCTGACATTGTCAACGATGCAATAAGAAAAGATAAACCTGAAAATGAAATTATCTGGAGCGGGGTGAAACTATGAGTAAACTGACAATTCCAGCTGAAGAAATTATGTCCTCTGGGCATCTTGCATGTCAAGGTTGTGCCGGAGCACTTGCGATGAGATATTTATTAAAAGTATACGGAAAAAAGACAATGCTTGTTTTTCCAGCATGTTGTTGGAGTGTGATAGATGGTCCATGGCCATATTCTGCCGTATCAGTCCCATTATTCCATACGGCATTTGAAACGGCTGCAATAACTGCTTCAGGGATAAGATCCGGTCTTGATGCTATGGGCGTTGAAGATGTGGATGTTATTGCCTGGGCAGGTGATGGTGGAACATTCGATATAGGAATTCAAGCTATCAGTGGAGCAGCAGAGAGGAATGATAATATTCTATATGTGGTATATGACAATGAGGCATATATGAATACGGGAATACAGCGTTCTTCGGCAACACCTTATGGATCATGGACAACAACAACGCCAATAAATAGTTTTAAAGAGCGTCCTAAAAAGGATTTTGTAGAGATAATAGCTGCTCATAGGGTTCCTTATGTCGCTTCTGCGAGTGTAGCTTATCCGGAGGATTTAATCAGAAAATTCGAAAAGGCAAAAAATATAAAAGGATTCAAACTAATACACATTTTTGCTCCATGTCCAACAGGATGGAAAATGCCACCTGAGTTAGCTATCAAAGTTGCAAGACTTGCAGTTCAAACAAGAATATTTCCTGTATATGAGGTGGAGAATGGTATACATTATAAATTAAATATTAATCCTAAAAATCCTATTCCGGTAGGTGAATATTTAAAAATACAGGGAAGATTCCGTCACTTAAAAGAAGAGCATTACAAAATAATACAGGAGTACGCAGATAGTGAATGGGAAATATTGATGAAGAAGGTTGATACATTTAAGTAGATGCATATAAAAATCAATAAACTTCTCCCATATGTAGAAAAACCAGGCAGGTATATGGGAGATGAAGAAAACATAATCATTAAGGATAAAGCAAGAGTTAAAATGGCTCTTGCTTATCCTGATGTGTATGAAATAGGGATGTCCAACCAGGGGATAAAGATTCTCTATAATATAGT
>CBDVEF010000165.1:0-4378 GCA_965372935.1 uncultured bacterium
AAAGAACTGCCTCACGTGTTTATGTGCAATATATTGCACCATATTATAAGGTTAGAGTTGGAGATTGTACAAGCAGATCTGAAGCGGTAGTATTAAAATCGAGCTTATACAGTTTGGGATATACGGATGCCTTTATCGCTGAAGATACTATAAATAATTAATGAGGGTTGTTGCAGCTACTAACAATAAAGACAAAATAAATGAAATAAGGAAGGAGTTAGAGAATTCACAAATTGAATTATTAACACTTGAAAATATTAATTTTATAGATGAAATTATTGAGGAGGGGGACACATTAGAGGAGAATGCAATAAAAAAAACATTGACAATTTTTGATTTTGCTGGTATACAATGTTTTGCAGATGATACAGGTCTGTTTGTGAATCTTTTAAATGGTATGCCAGGTGTGCATTCAGCACGCTTTGCAGGTGAGAATGCATCATATGCTGATAATGTAGAGAAACTTATAAAAGAATTATCGTTACGTTCTTCAGATGAAAAATGGCAAGCGCATTTTAGAACAATTATTGCTTATGTAAGCAGTAATAGATCTTTGAAATTATTTGAAGGCACAACGGAGGGTTATATAATAAGAAACCCTTATGGGAAAGGTGGCTTCGGTTACGATCCTGTGTTTGAAGTTGAGAATACAGGGAAAACTTATGCAGAAATGGGTTTAGAAGAAAAGAACTCACTCAGCCATAGAGGTAAGGCTCTTCGATCCTTTTTGTCATATTTACGGGGCGTGGCGCAGCCCGGCTAGCGCGCCTGCTTTGGGAGCAGGAAGTCGGAGGTTCGAATCCTCTCGCCCCGATAATCATGGTGGGTGTAGTTCAATGGTAGAGCACTGGACTGTGGCTCCAGTAGTTGTGGGTTCGAATCCCATCACTCACCCTTAACAAATGCGCCTGTAGCTCAATTGGATAGAGCAACGGATTTCTAATCCGTAGGTTGAGGGTTCAATTCCCCCCGGGCGTACCACGCGCTGATAGCTCAATTAGGTAGAGCAACGGATTCTTAATCCGTAGGTCGAGGGTTCGATTCCCTCTCAGCGCATTACAAGAGGATAGATATGAAAAAATTTATTTCATTCATTTTATTATATGTTTTAATTGCTGTATCATGTGATATTCAACCGATACCAGCCTCTAATTGTAAACTTTCGGGAACAGTAAATGTAAATGATGGCTCATCTCCAATCGGGACTATGATTTCACTTGAAACATCAGGTGGTTTTCCTGTAAAATCAATTGAAATTAACAATCTTGGCGGCAATTTTATTATGACAAGTATATCCCCCGGGGATTATAAAATATTTGCTGGTCTTGATATGAACAATGATGGTATTGATGATTATTCAGGATATTATGGGAATAACAATCCTGAGGTTATCACACTATTTGGTGGTGACAGTCTAAGTGTTCAGATAACACTCTATAAGAATTCAAGAAAAGGTAAATATGGAATTGTCTCATGCAGAAATAAATAAAAAATATAAAATAACTGCATTGTATGGTGGCAGAATGTTTCAACATAGAATATTGGCATTGGGACTATATGTTGGGGAAATTATAGAGATAGATAGAAAAGCTCCATTTAGAGGACCATTCCTTATTAAAATAGATACAAGTATTGTGGCAATTGGCCGTAATATTGCACATAAAATAGATGTTGAAGAGATATGAATTATCTTCTAATTGGGCAACCCAATTGTGGAAAAAGTACAATATTCAATCAAATAGCTGGCTATAAAGCTCTTGAAAGCAATTTCCCAGGAACAACAGTTTCATTTACGGAAAGCAAATTTAGATTTAAAGATGATGTAATACAAATTATTGATTTACCAGGAACATATTCAATTATCCCTCATGATTATGCCGAAAGGGTAACGAGGGATTATATACTGGAAAAAAAATTGGATGTTATCATTAATGTTGCTGATGCTTCAGCTCTTTCGCGTAGTCTTGAATTAACAATCGAATTGATTGAACTTGAAAAACCAATGATTCTTGTATTGAATATGATAGATACTGCTGAAAATAAGGGGATATTTATTGATGAACATAAACTATCTGAAATCCTCGGCATTCCGGTTGTAAAAACTATTGGGAATAAAGGTTTTGGAATTAAAAATGCATTTGAGGTAGCATATAATAATGCAGGAAATAAAACAGGTAATAATTTAAGATTTAGAAAAGACATAGAGGATAAAATATCAAAGATAGAACAATACATATCAAACTGGATTATAAGCAAGCGTTTTACATCTATCAAGATGTTAGAAAATGATGATTATGTAAATGAAAAGGTAAAATGTACAGATAAAAACCAATCCAGGGTGAGTGAAAGAAGGGAAGAATTAGCAAATAGTCATGGAATGGATGCACCAACAGTTATTTCATATGAAAGACACGGACTTGCTATGGATATTTTCGAAAAATCAGTTTCATTTTCAAAACCTAAAAGAGATTTTACAGGAAAAATTGATGATATACTTATGCACCCTCTCTGGGGTTATCTTATTATATTAATTGTTATATTTCTTTTTTTTAATATTGTATTTAAGTTTGGACAACCAATGGAAGGGTTATTAACATCTGTTTTTAATAATTTAGATGAGGTAATAAGGGGGATATTGCCTGCAAATTCGTTTATAGGAGCATTGATAACAGGTGTAATTAGTGGATTATCTGCTGGTGTAGGTATTGCAATGCCATATATTGTTCCTTTTATTATAGGTCTATCACTCCTTGAAGATGTCGGGTATCTACCAAGAATAGCATTTTTAATGGATGTGTTTATGCATAAATTAGGACTTCATGGGAAATCAATTATACCTCTCATTACAGGATATGGTTGTAATGTCCCCGCAATACTTTCTACAAGGAATATGGATAATGCATCAGACAAGTATAAAACCGCTTTTCTTGCAACATTTATCCCTTGTTCAGCAAGAACAATTGTAATTATGGGTCTTGTCGGTTACTATTTAGGTGGTAATCTGGCTCTGATGATATATGTCGTTAATATTATCGTTATAGCAATACTGGGGAGAATTCTTACGGTAATGGATAAAAATATGTCTCCAGGGCTTGTTATTGAAATTCCTATGTATCATTTGCCAACACTAAAGGGTTTGAGTCAGAAAACATGGTTTAGATTAAAGGATTTTATTTATGTGGCATTCCCGATAATTATTGCAAGCAGTGTATTTTTAAGTATTATAAATTATTTTAATTTTGGCATATATATAAATAGAGTTTTATCCCCATTAACTTCATTTATGTTAGGACTCCCGGAGAAGGTCGGTGTTACATTGATATTCGGAGTGTTTAGAAAAGAACTTACACTTGTTATGCTTAATCAAGCCCTTGGAACAAATAATGTAATTGAGGTTATGACAAAATCACAGATTTTTGTGTTTACAATTTTTACGGTGTTTTATGTACCATGTGTTTCGACAATGGCTGCCATAAAAATGGAACTTGGGTGGAAGAAAATGACAATAATAACTGTAACAACACTTATTGTAGCGGTTATGCTGGCATTTATTGCTAGAATAACCGGTCAAATATTTCTATAACGCTACTTTATTGTTTGAAAGCAAATACCAATGAAATCATAAGAATAGCAGTGCCTGCCAGTATTAATATGTAATTGTAGGGTAAATCCTTTTTGCTATCTCTTTTAGAGATTTTAGCTTTATGGTTTCTCCCTTCACTATCTATAGAGTATTGACCTGTTGAGAGATTTATCGGATAAAGAATAATTTCTTCTGCACCACAGGAATATTTTTCTTTCCCTTTATCTTGAAAATATATTACATTAGCATCTATATATATCTTTTTAACCCAATCTGCTATTTTACACCTTACTTTTAATTGTTGGTATTTGACGGGTATTAGATTCAGAGAAAATAAACTATCTTCGTTAAGAAATTTCAGTGCTCCATGAGGTAAGCAATTTATTTCGGCAATTAAGCTTTTTAGAATAGCAGTCAAAATAGATGAATCACAATTTTCTTTTAATTTAATTGTATAAATAATTTCGAATTCTTTTCCTATTGTCGGATTATTGTTTGTCAATATTAAATGTGTTTCAAGAGATTCGTTTATAATGCTTTGTATTTCATTATCACAGAATATAACGAATGGAAGCAACATAAATATATAAAAAATGATCTTTGATTTACTAATTCCTTTCATATAGATCCCTTTTATTTATTATATCCTTAATGAAAAATTTGTCAAGAAATGTTGGGGTCCTTCCTGTCTGCGTGCAAGGCTTTATCTAAAATTAGTATGATAAAGTTTGGTTAAGGATAGATTCCTGCTTTCGCAGGAATGACACAGAGAGGAGGCAGGAATAATTAAAACAG
>CBDVEF010000166.1:0-4375 GCA_965372935.1 uncultured bacterium
TTGCTAAAACTTAAAAAGATGTGGGTAAGGATATGCCCATCAAGGGCGAGGAAGTAAAAGGGGAGAATGACAAAGAGGGATGCAGGAATGACAAATAAGGAATAAAAATTGGGGTCAGTCGTCTACTTTCCCAAACTCTATCGATACGATTTGAAAATGTATAAATTAATAATTATTTTGCTTACCCTTGCAGAAGCCATTTCCAAAGAGAAACAAAATGTATTTCTTTTCCCTTTATTATTTTGATTTCATCAAGAGACTCGGATATAATAGTTCCTCTTTTAATGTCAAATTCATTAAGACCATTAATTAATGCAGTTGTCTCTCTATTATATGTTTTATTATCATTTATATCATAAGAAACTTGAATCAATTCAATCGTTTTATTGTTTGATTTAATTAAAAAATCCACCTCTTTTCCATTTCTATCTTTCCAAAAATAAATTTCTTTTTGTCTTCTCTTTAATTCTATAAAAACACAATTCTCATAAAGCTTGCCCATATCCTTTGTATTACTAAATCTGATTGCATTAGCAAGTCCATTATCTATTACATAAAGTTTCTTTTTGTACTGTTCAATATTTTTTAATGAATATGAGAATTGCTCTAATATATCAATCATATATGTACTTTTCAGATACTCAACATAGTTCTTGACTGTATGAACACTGCCAATATAGAATATATTTTTAATTTTATTATAAGAAAAATGATTAGAGAATTTCGAAACAAGGTATCGAGTAATGTCTCTAAAAACTCTTATCTTGTCAATATTATATCTCATAATTATATCTTTTGATATAACATCAGAAAATAGCATTTCTAAAATTACTTTTTCCCTGGAAATAACATACTCCGGAAATCCACCCTCATTTATGTATATGTCAAATACTGATAATATTTTTGCTCGATTGGTATTTTTATATAGATCTATATTCGAATATGATATATTGTTATAAATTAACAATTCTCTTATAGAAAACGGATAAATCTTTATATCAATATGTCTTCCCGTTAAATGTGTTGATAATTCGGAACTAAGGAGTGTTGAATTAGACCCTGTAATATATATTTTATATCCATCTTCATATAACCTATTTATAAATAATTCCCAGTTATCAACATTCTGGATTTCATCAAAAAATACAGTTTTATTGTCTCCCCATAATCTTATAAATGTTTCCATAAGTCGCTCAAAATCATTGCTATTAAAACCAATAAGTCTTTCGTCTTCGAAATTGATGTAAAATATTTCATCTCTGTTATAGAATTTATTGATTATTTCATATATAAATATTGATTTACCTACTCTACGATGGCCCGTTATAACGATTATATGTTTCAGGTTTTTAAATTGTTTTATTTTGGAAAGATATTCCCTTGGGATATAATTATCTTTTATTCTTTCCTTTTGATTGATTATTATATTTTTAAGAATTTCAACACTTATCATAATATTGCCTTTTTATGCATTATATTGCATATATTATTATTATATTATGCATTATATAACACATATTGTAATTTGTCAATAGAATATTTTAATTCAGTGAAGACATACCCATGGAGGAAGAGATTAACCACGAAGAAACACGGAAAAGGGTAAATTCCTGCTTTCGCAGGAATGACAACGCCATAGAGAGCGTAAATCGTTAATCGTAAATTGTAGGGAAAAACTGTGTCTGCTCCTACAATTACACGATCTGTGAAATTGTCATTACAGAGTGAGTATATAATATTATATTTATGCACTTGACAAATAAAAATAGCTACACTATATTTATATAGTAAATATAATTAGTAATTTTATGAAAAGAAGATTTATATTTCAATCATTATTAGATAGCCTCTTCGACAGGAAAATAAGTATCATTGCAGGGGCAAGACAGGTCGGGAAAACAACACTTTTGAAGCAATTAAAACAATATTTAATAAATAAGTATCCTATTTACTATTTCACTCTTGAAGATATGGATATCTTGAATTTATTGAATGAATCCCCTAAAAATATTTTTACATTAGTTAATAAAAATAACTCAATCGTAATGATAGATGAAATTCAATATCTAAATAATCCAACAAACTTTTTGAAATATTTATACGATGAACACAAAAATGATATAAAACTCATTGTAACCGGATCTTCTGCTTTTTATATAGATAAAAAATTTAAGGATTCTCTTATCGGAAGAAAGAGATTATTCATTCTCAGACCGTTATCATTTAAGGAATTTCTATTTTTTAAAAATAAAAAAGACCTTATCAATTCTATAACAAGAAATAGCATTAATATTATTCATAAACGAGAGTTATATACACTATTTAATGAATACTGCATATATGGAGGTTATCCGGAGGTAGTGGTAAATAATTCCATAGAAACTAAAAGAGAAATATTGTCTGATATTGTATATTCATATATCAAAAAAGATATTTTAGAAGCCGGAATAAGAAAAGAAGATAAATTTTATGCCCTTCTTAAAATATTATCGACTCAAATTGGAAGTATAGTGAACAAAAACGAATTGGCAAAAACTATCGGTGTTTCAACAACAGCAATTGAAGACTATCTATATGTAATGAGAAAAAGCTTTTATATATCGTTAGTGAGTCCTTTCTATTCGAATATTCGAAAAGAGATAATAAAAATGCCAAAGGTATATTTCCTTGATATCGGTGTCCGAAATCAACTAATTAAAAATTTTGGTATCATTTCCCTAAGGCAGGACAAAGGTCATATTATAGAAAATATATTATATAACGAATTATGCAGAAAATATGGAAATGATATTAAGTTTTGGAGAACTAAAACAGGATTAGAAATAGATTTTATATTAGACAACAAAGCAATAGAAGTAAAATACTCATGCAACTATATTAAGCAAAGAGGGATTAATGCATTTAAACGGGAATATCCTAAAAAGGAATTAGAGATTATCTGTTTTGATAAAGGGGATTTCTGGAAACTTGTTTAAGTAAAGGGAGAGGGAATAGCCACGAATAACCACTGAAAGAGTAACAAGTTACAAGTATCAAGTTGGAAATAGGAAGTGAAAAAGGGAAAAATTACTCACTGATTCTGACTACATCAGGAGGATTATATCGTTATAAATTAAGGGATATTATTAATGTAACAGAGTATCTAAAATCTGTTCCTGTTATAAAATTAGGGGCTATAATCCCTCCTTTTCTTCTACTTGAAATAATATGATAATCCAACTTTTATGGTTTTATCAAAAATACCACTATTCTCTGGTGTCCCTTGCAAGAAAAGGAATTGTAGTGATCTCTAATATCGTTTTCTAAATAATTATTTGTAAACATTGAAATAAGTGCTACTACACTTGAAATTAATCCACATTTTAATGATATCATCATTGCATTATCATAAAATCTGCAATTTACACCTTCAGAAGCTCGTGAAAAGCTTACAATGCATAATAATTAATCCTATACATTGTAACCAAATCCGAAGGTAACTCTTTATCTGCTTTTGTTATATTATTAAGAAGCGGGTATAATGCACCATAGCTCCTCCCTCGATATAAATAGCAATAACCTCCTACATTCAAATTTAATGAGGGATTTTTCCATTGTCCTCCATGTTCCTTATAAATAGTACTGTCAGTAGGGGAAAATAGATCCGAATATTTTTTACCCTTTTGCCATTTATCTTCTCCAAACAAATTTATAGATAAAAAACAAATAGATATGACTGCAAATATGAAAGATAATTTAACTATATTAATTCTCACAATTCCTCCATTACTATTTTATTATAACTGCCTTCTTTATATATTTATATGTATCAATATCTATCTTTACAAAGTATACACCTGTATTTCCATTCCACCTGACGCTATATTGCCCGGGGTGTTTTATGCTATTATTACTATACACTTTTTGTCCTATGATATTATAGATATTTATTGATACATTCTTTGTTTCTACAATATTATAATCTATACTTAAACCGTCCTGCATTTTAACCGAAATATTATATACATTACTTCTATTTCTGTTTTTATTCTCTTTTATGCCTGTATTACCATAATAATGTATTAAATAAAGTCCATCCCTACGATCAGCTACATAAGCAATTGTGCCTTTGACATATACACCCCATGCACAATCTCCCGTATCATAGAAACCAATCTCTGTGGGACTAGCAGGATCCGATACATTTATTAGACGAAGTCCATCCCCACCATCAGCCACATATGCAATTGTATCCTTGACATATACTCCATTAGCATAATTCCCTGTATCATAGTAACCAATTCTTGTGGGATTTACGGGATCTTCTATATTTATGATACGAAGTCCATCCCAAGCATCAGCTACATATGCAATACTGTCCTGGACATATACACCC
>CBDVEF010000167.1:0-4354 GCA_965372935.1 uncultured bacterium
ACCATAATTCCTATGCTTATTGCCATTATCCGTTTTCTATCTCTATATTTAGGTAATACATCTAATAATATATATTATGATTCAAATTTTATGTCTTAAATTTCTTAACCTCATCCGATAATTTTTTTGTTACTGTTGTAATATTTTGACTATTGGCATTTATTTCCTCAAAGGATGCAGTTTCTTCTTCAAGTGCAGCAGATATCTCTTCAATAGATGTGAAAACCTTTTTGCTCATTGTTATAAAAGATTCTAACTTAACACCAAAATTGTTTATAATTTTACTGTTTTCTTTTTGAGAATCGAATATTAAATTCATCGAACTGTTAGAAAATTTATCAAGTCTATCATTAATTAGGTAAAACACATTTGTTAGTTCACTTATTGATTGTTTAGTTTTGGAAAACTGCTCTTGAGAGTTTTTTATCTCATTATTTAATTGATCAATATTCTCTTTGATTTCAGTTAAATATTTATCCACATTAGTAGAGAAATCTTCTGTTTTAAATGATAATCCCCTTATTTCCTCGGAAATCACTCTGAAACCTCCTCCATATTCTCCTACTCTTGCAGCTTCAATAGATGCATTTAATGCTAATAAGTCGATCCTTTTGGATATTGATATAATATTTTCCGTTATATTTGAAAGTACTTCCGAGATATCACTTACTTTTGATGATTTTTCACCGGAATAATCAAGAATTCTATTCAATTCATTAATACTTTTCTCAACATTGCCAATCGAACTTGTGCCATTCTTTACATTTACTAATATTTCATCAATGTATTGTTTTGCATCTTTTATACTTGAAAAAACATTCTCGGTATTTGATTCAATAAGGTCAATATTGGTTTTCATAGTATTTATTTCTTTATCCTGGAGTTTAACTATATCAGTAGTTTCATTTGTGTTTGCAGATATTTCTTCAACTGTGGCGGAAAGTTCTTCGATTGAAGAAACGATTCCGACAATAAGGGAATCCACATCGGAACTTGTATTTTTTATATTACTTATTATATTTCTTATCCCATCTGTGAATGTATTAAAGGAGTTTGACAATTCACCCATTTCATCCTTTCCTTTATAATTCAATTTTTGAGTTAGATCTCCTTCCCCATGCGATATATTATCTAACGATTTTGTTACGGAGAAAATAGGTCTGGTTATTGATTTGCCAAGCCAGCTAATAAGCATAAAAGAGATAACAAAGATCAGAAGCCCTATAGCTATCAGGGAAATAGCGATAGTTTTAAAGAGATTATTGGCGGGGGAGGGATCAATTCCTATAGAAATTCCACCTATAACCTCATTATTCGATTCAATCGACTTTATTATTGTTATAGCATTCTTTTTGGATATTTCCAATGATGTAATCTCTTCGCCAAATATACCGAATACTTTAACAAATGTTATGTTCGGATAATTTCTTAATGGTTGAAGTGAGCTGGTAATTGCTACTGTATCTTCGAATTCAATTGATGGGGCAACCTGATAAGCTATCATAGTTGCTAAATTTTCACCGTTTTCTTTTAATGTTCTTAATAACGAGTTGCGAACCATAAATAGAATGATAATTAAAAATAGAACAATAGTAACTGTATTAGAAATTGTTACTAAGAACTTTAACTTCTGTGATATTTTCATTACTCAATAAACTTTATCAATTTTACAAACCTGGGATCTAAAGATACTCCTTCATTTTTTAATCCATCTTTGTTTGCAATAATCTTTGGCTTACCATTCTCCTCAATTATACCCATACTAATACCATATTTTACAAATTTCAGTGATTCTGACAAGGCTATGGAAAAAATCCCATTTTTCTCCGTATCCTTTTTTATATTTGAAATATGTTTTTGTTGAATGGAAGGGAGAATTAGTAGAATTTCTATATCTTTAATGGGATCATTATTATTAATATCGATATTTTTTATAACCAATACTTTTCCTTTAACCTCTTTAGATTCGAAGTGTTTGTTAAATTTAACGGTTTCGTCAATATCCGTATATGCTAATCCTATTCTTAATGTGTCATACTCTTCAAAATTAATAACATACGGTATAGTTTTTAGAATGATTGCCGACTGTAAGTCAGGTGGAATAATATCCACCTGACCTACAATTATAAAAATTAAAGCTATTAGTAGTTTCATGGTGTTATAATGCTTTGATGACTGAAACTACCACTAACCACTTTCCAAATTTCATATGGTGTTATAACATCCCCGTATGAGTCAAAATCAAGATTGCCTGACACGCCATTATAATTGATATCATTACCGTTATTCAGTTGAGCGATAGCATCGGCATATGTTCTAACTGTCGTCCCCGTATAAGCGATTTGTCGTAAACTTGTTTTTAGCAATGCCCCGTCTGTGTTGCTACCTGCTTTTTCTATTGCAAGTGCAGCTAATATTATAGCATCATATGTGTTCGGTATAAATACAATCGGATCATCACCATCTGGATGTTTTGTTTTATACCTTGTTTTAAATGAGTCATAATAGGTATCCTCTTCATGATATGGAGCCGTTCCCATTATATCATTAGCATATGTACCTGCATTTTCTAAAAATCCCGTAGTCATAACACCATCGCAACCGAACCATTCTAAAGAATCTCCACCGGTTGTTGCTTCCTGGTGTACTGCAATACCACCCTCATCATAAGCTATAAGTACTACTATACTTGCACTTATTGAATATAGTGTATCGATATAGGACATAAAATCAATGCTATCAGCTGGTAATGTAGTGAATGAATCAGGATACGGAACTGCTTTTAATGTATCGCCACCGAAATTCTTAAATTCCGTATAAAGAACATTCTTTAATCCTTCTCCGTATGAGTTGTCTACATAAAGGCAGGAAATGTCTGTTTTATTTAATGTTTGATAAATGTACTTAGCTATAGCTTTTCCCTGCAGAAGATCGGAAGGACAGGTTCTGTATACATAATCATTATCATCCAATGTCGTGATATCCGGTGAGGTTGAAGGGGGAGCAATCAAAACACATTTATTCGGGATTGTTACCTCTGATGCTTTTATGGTTGAACTACTTGCCGCAGCTCCGACTATAATAACAATATCTTCATCTATCAATTCCTGAGCTCGTGTTTTCGCTATATCCGGATTGGTTTCCGTATTCTTTGGAACAAGTTCGATATCCTTTCCCAATACACCTCCTGCATCGTTTATTTCCTCTACTGCAACATCTGCTGCATATCCCATAGAAGAACCATACGATGATAATCCACCTGTCGAGGGTATCAATAATCCAATCTTGATTGTATCTTTTGCAGGATTTGTACAGCCAGCTATTAATAATACCATGAGCAGTAAAACAATGATCTTTCTCATATTTACCTCCTAAAAATTTAGATTTAGTGATATATCCATCCATCTCCCTTTTGATGGTATATCAATTCCGCCGAATCCACCGTAAGCAAACTTCTGGTTGAAAATATTGTTTACATCGATATGGAGGACTATTTTTCTATCCTGCCATGTTAAAATCTGAATATCAGTCCCTAAATCAAGTATAAAATATGATGGAATATAATAATCACTTCCATATAATCGCCTGTTGATTTTTGAGGCAAGTATCCTGTCAATATATTTACATTTTGTATAAAAACTAACGACCTTATAATTAGCCAAAAAGCCACCCTTTACCATAATCGGAGGAAACATACTTATTTGATCACCACTTTGCTCATTCAAATATGTATATGTAATGTTCATATATGGCTGTATATACTTAAACCTACATTTTATTTCACCTTCGTACCCCCATCCCGATAATGAACTTATATTTGTAGGTCTGTATGAAGCGCCAATTAGAAGAAGTTCTACCTTATCCGTCAGTGATTGATAGTAAACATTTGAAGAGATAGAGAGCATTCCAAAAACATAACCGGCAGAAATCTCATGACTATATGTTTTTTCAGGTTTGAGCAAAGGATTAGGCATTACTCCACCATAAACCTTGATTGGTCTTGAAAATAGCCAATCCGGGGGTGGTGCTTTAAATGAGGATGCACTAATCAATTTAATATAAGACCTATCACTTGGAGTCAATATTAAGCCTAAACGATATGATAGGAAATCTTTGTAAATATTATGAATATCATCTCTTATTCCTCCTGTGATGGACACTTTATCAGGGATAATATTTATTGAACCATGCAAATATAGTCCGTAATTAATAAATGTTGTATCATTTTGTGGAGCTGGCAGATATCTCTTATCGAGGATTTTATCCCCGTTTGAATAGATATAATAAACATTGGGAAGGGAAAAAATATTGTAAGAAAAATCTGCTCCACCGAGCATTTCCCCTCTCACAAATC
>CBDVEF010000168.1:0-4340 GCA_965372935.1 uncultured bacterium
TTTGCTAAAACTTAAAAAGATGTGGGTAAGGATATGCCCATCAAGGGCGAGGAAGAAAGAGAGATAGCCACGAATTAGGGCAGATAATTATCTGTCCCTACGATTAAATATTTGACATTTATATAATATTTATTTATAATTTATTAATGAGAAGGGGCTTTTCAATAATAGAATTAATAGTTGTAATATTTATTATAAGTATACTTGTTGCTATTTCAATTATTGGTTATATGAAAATTATAAATAGAACAAAGGATACATGTGTTATAAATAATATGCAAGTATTGAGAGTTTCCCTTGGGGTTTATTCATGTTCAAATGACGGTATTTATCCTAAGAATTCCGATACGATTCCTCTTCACGAATATTTCCCAAAGAATATTAGAAATCCATACGGAGGACAATCATGGTTAACTATATCCTCCTCGCCTAACATAGGAGAGGTTTATTTTTGGTCAGATGCAACAGGGGATTCTTTTTCTATTAAAGGATATGGAAAATCTGGAAAACTTGATTTCGAAATCAATAACTAAAATCTTAGTACTTTTCTAACTTTTGGAAGATAGCTTCTACTTATTTTAAGTGAAGTTTCATTCTCATCACTCAATTTTACTTTGTACTCCCCTAAAAACCATTTGTCTATCTTCTTGATTTTATCTATTGCTACAATATAGCTTCTGTGTATCCGCAAAAAGATTTCCGGATCAAGCATCTTTTCAAGTTCCTTTATTGTAGCATCATAAAAGTATTCCTTCTTTTGAGCACATAGAAATACATACTTATCTTCAGCTTTGAAATAGTAAACATCTTCCTGTGGGATAATAATTATTTCATCTTTACTTTTAATTGCAAAACGCTTTAGATATACTTTTTTCTTTACAATATTTTTTATAACAGAAAAGATATTATCATTTATGTAAATCTTGTTATTTAATACCCTTTTAATTGCTCTGTTTAGTTTTTCTTTTGAAATGGGTTTTAGAAGATAATCAATGCCATTAACATCAAACGCTTTTACTGCATACTGATCATATGCAGTTGTAAATACAATCATTGGTTTATACTTTATTCTATCTATTACTTCAAATCCATTGAATACAGGTAATTGAATATCAAGGAAAATCAGATCGGGTTTTAATCCGTTTATTACTTCTACCGCTGTTTCCCCATCCGAAGCATCACCTATAATAACTATTTCTTCATAAGCTTTTAATAGAAATTTCATTCTTTCAAGTGAATGTTGTTCATCTTCAACGATTATTGCCTTAATACTCATAAGGAAATCTCCATTGTAACCACTGTTCCTCCGGTATCCATTTTTCTTATATCAAAGTGTGAATCATTATATACTATTTTCAATCTATTTTTAACACTATATATACCATAACCGTCGGAATTTGCATTTTCATCAATACCAATGCCATTGTCTTTTACTACTATATTACATTTGTCATTTTCCTTATATATATTGATATCAATTATTCCACCCTCTTTTTTAGGTGAAATACCGTGAATTACAGCATTTTCAACCATCATTTCTATTATTAACGGGGGGATTTTAAAACTATTTAGCGTTTTATCCAGATGTATATTGTTTTTCAATCGATTTCCAAGACGAATTTTTTCTATATCCAGATACTTTTTAACAAGAGAAATTTCTTCCTCAATAGTTATCATTTCACTCTCGGGTAAGGATAATACCATTCGATAAATATCTGATAGGTCAAGTATCATATTTTCAACCTTATCGGGATCACTATGAGCAAGATTAACCATAGAGCTTAATGTATTGAAAAGAAAGTGGGGATTAACCTTCGATTGGAGAACTGAAAGCCTTGATTCGGCTTTAAGTCTTTTTAAATGTTCAATCTCCTTTTCCTTGTCTTTTAATTTCACATTAAGTACTGTAAATGTTGTTATAGACATTGTAATTGTAAGTCCGATAATAAGTGTTATAAACAATAATATAAGATGACCGGTACTATTTGCCGGATAAAACCGTATTGAAAACAGATACCTTAGAATTAATATTGCACTTTCAAAACCTAAAAATACACCCAATATCCCAACAAGTAAAACATTTATTTTTCTTTTAAAGAAATTATTAATTCTAATTGCAATCTGATGAAATAATAGATATTCGAATAATGAAATACAATTCGTAAAAGCGAGTGTAGTAAGTAGATATATATAATAATCTTTTAACCTGTTTGAAAAATAAGCAAATATAAATGCAAGAATTAATGCTAATATCTGATATAATACAATTGTATAAATTACTTTACGAACTTTGGATTTTAATGATAAGCTTTTATTCATATTACACTTTACTCTTTTCAACATTAATAGATTATAGAGGATTTTTCAAGTAATAAGTTATAATTTACTCCCATTTGAATATTTTCACCGCTACAAATCCCATTACTATTGATATTGCAAGTAGCACTGTGACATCAAGAAGATGCTTGTTCCACGCATTCCCGAACCAGAGTCCCTGCATAAGATTAACAACATATGTAAGTGGAATAAATTTTCCAATATTTTTAATTACTGTTGAAAGACCTTGAGAAGGTATCATTGCACCTGAGAAAAAGAGCATAGGGAAAAAGAGAGACATACCTATTACATTTGCAGTTCTTCCCGAACGAACAACGCTTGCAAGCATAAAGCCCAATGTTAGAAAACTTGTTGTGCATAAGGTAAATCCTAATAATATGTTAAAAACATTGCCCTGAAATCTGAGACCATAGAATATTTTTCCTGTTGCGATTAGTATTAGTGATCCGGCAAGTGTAATAAGGAAATAAAATATTATCCATGCTAACATAATAGTTTGGGGTTTAAGGGGAGTTGCTCGAAGTCTATGAAGTATTCCTTTTTCCCTGTCCGAAGCTACCGATATAGGAATTGACATCAATCCGCTTATAGCAATTATCATTCCCAGGTATGCCGGAACCGAGACATCTATAAACCCAAATCCATTAAAATAGTCAGAGGGTTTATTTCCATATATGCTTCCAAATATAAGTAGGAGTATTACAGGAAAAACCAATGTGAAGAATAATCCTTCGAATTCACGAGTGAAGCGTTTAAATTCCGTAATAATTAGCTTTGATAATCCTTTCATCATATATCTCCTTTCAATCTCTCATTTCATGACCGGTTAACTCAAGAAATACATCCTACAGGTGAGGTTGTTTCTTAGTTAATTTTGTAAAATCAATTTTGCTTTCAGATAACAGATTCACAACATCTAAAAGAATATTTTTCCCATTTCCATGAATGATTATTTTGTTGTCTATTATTTTTGTATCGGTTATTCCATTTAATGATTCTAATATTTTAATATCAAAATCTTTTTTTACCAAAAAGCTTATCTGTACATATCCATTAAGATTTTTTATCAGATTTTCAGTTGTATCAAGAGCAATAATGTGACCGTTATCAATAATTGCCACACGGTCACATAGATATTCCGCCTCTTCCATAAAATGAGTCGTTAAAAGAATTGTTTTTCCGGAATTCTTTATTTCAAGCATCATCTTCCACATAGCTCTCCTTGCTTGAGGATCAAGCCCTGTTGTAATTTCATCAAGAAATATTACATCAGGATCATTAAGGAGTGCAAGTATTATAAACAATCGTTGCTTTTGCCCACCGGAAAGTTTTGAGAAGTAGCTGTTTTTCTTTTCAATAAGTCCGAACTTTTCAAGAAGACCTTTTTGATTTAGTGATTTATTATAAAATGATGCATATAGATCAATAATTTCCCATACCTTTAAACGAGCTGGTAAAGACGATTCCTGTAATTGCATACCAACACGATTGCGAAAATCAATGCGATCTTTTATTGGATTTAGGTTAAGAACAGATATTTCACCCTTGTTGAAATTCCTTAACCCTTCGATACATTCGATGGTTGTTGTTTTTCCAGCCCCATTAGGGCCTACGATACCGAATATTTCCCCCCTCTTTACATCGAAAGATATCCCATCCACAGCTTTCAATTTTCCATAACTCTTGTGCAAATTATTAACTTCAATTATATTTGGCATATTAAAACCTCCACTTAATCTTTGATTAAATATATACCATAAAAATAAAAAAAGAAATAGATTTAGGATAGAATACAATATATTGTGATGAAATGAATAAAAAACAGATGTAAATGCTGCTTTTTATCTATTAAAAAGAAGGAAATATTAAACAATAATGGAAAAGTGATTAGTTATAACTATAATATAGGGGTGGTTTTTACCACCCTTATATATCCTTATATTTATAAAATTAAAAATTTCTTTTTATAATTCCATTCCGATGTTCTTGCTTTTATAAAATAT
>CBDVEF010000169.1:0-4288 GCA_965372935.1 uncultured bacterium
TCAGACACCAGACATCAGACACCAGCCGAAAAGGGAAAGAAAATATCAACGAATTGCACTAATAGGAATGAGGCAATTTTTTACCTTAATTTCACGAATTGAGAACCAATTTCACGAGGGGGAAACCACTGAAGGATGAAAGAAACATGGAAGGAAAATATCTTTTAACTTTCCCGCCCCATTGTGGGAGGGAACAGAAGGGAGGGGGATATAATAATGAATTGCACAAAGGAGAACCACGGAAGGGGGAAACAAGCAATAATTTTCAAATTTCGGTTTAAGATTTACGAACTACTTGATACTTACAAATTTGTTATACATACCTATTACATACCTATTTACAATAAGTGAATTTTTCCTTTGACAAATATAAAAAAATTTTGTATAAATATATCTATGAAAAAATTATTCATAACTGTTTTGTTCATTATTTTACTCTCACTTCAATTATTTGCAATTCCATGTGATAGCATAACTCCAATGAATAATAGAAACTATGTACCTGCTCTTGTTGATATGATAAGCAATTCGCAGAAAAATATTAAGGTTTTGATTTATACCGCAAGATATTATAAGAAATATAAGAATTCTATTAATGATAAAATATATAATGCACTCATAGATGCTACCAATAGGGGAGTGGATGTAGAGATAATTATAGATGTTTCAACATGGAATAAGGGCAATACTGAAAGCAATATCGTTTTTACAGATTGGATAAAAGAACAATCAAAAGATAAGATTAAAATTCTTTACGATCCGGGGATTGCAACATCACACAATAAAATAGTTTTAATCGATGGATATATATCAATTGTAGGTTCGATGAACTGGAGTTATTATGCCCTCGAAATCAATAAAGAAGCAACGGTAGCTGTATTTTCAAAATCTGTATATGATGAATTCATGAGATACTATGATGAAGTTAAATTGCGTTCCACAAAGGAACCTGAGTTAAAATGAATAGATTATTAAAGTGTATGTTTCTTTTGTTTATTTTTATCCCTTTCTTATACGGTATTCCCGTTGAGGATGTTGAGGTTTTGAATAATAGGGACTATTTTTTAAGAACAATTGAAATGATAAAGAGTGCAGAAAAAACAATTGATATCGCCATGCTTGAAGTTCATGCTTCGTTTGATAGAGAAGGTGATCCGATTAGAGAACTTGTAGATGCCCTTATATTCGCACATAATAAAGGTATTAAGGTTAGACTTATCGTAGAATCATCGAATTGGAATAGGAATAGCACAAGGCGTAACAGTGAAGCAGTTGATTATCTTGGAAAGCATGGTGTTACAGCATATTTTGATGATCCGGATACAACACTACATGCAAAAATGCTTATCATAGATTCCCTTTATACAATAGTTGGCTCAACAAATTGGAGTTATTATGCAATTGCTCAGAACGGTGAATCGAGTGTATCAATGAAATCAAAAGAGGTGGCGAAGTATTATCTCGAAAAATTTATTGATCCCATATTTAAAAAATCAACAAAGGATTTGAGACTTTAATGAAAAAATTTCTGTTTATGTTTCTTCTGTGTCCTTTTTTACTTATAAGTTCTGATGTAGAGGAAATTAGTATTATATTCACAGGAGATATTCAGGGCTATTTAAAACCCGAATATGCAACCTATATGAACCCGGCTTTCCCCCCGACAATAGGGAATGCAGGAGCTTTTCTTAATTACCTGAATAAAGTAAGACAGCACTCAAATCCTATTCTTATATCAAATGGAAATATATACACTGATAATGCTTTTACATTCAGAGAGAAAAGGGAAAAGGTAGAAAAATTCCTTGATGATGCTAATTATGATTTCATCAATTTTGGTGTTTTTGATGTAATGCTGTTAGATAAAGATTTCAAAGAGACAGCTAATAAATATAAGATTGTTTCATCCAATGCTACATTCAATGATTTCCCGGTATTTCAATATAGGATTATTGAATACAAAGGTATTAAAATCGGGATTTTTGGGTTGGTTTCAGAATATATCAAACTATATAATCAAAGTAAGTACTGGAATAAATTTGACATTGAAAACGAATTGGATGCTGCTCAAAGAATGGTCAATATTCTAAGAATGAAAAAAGCGGATTTAATTATTGCTGTTACGGATATAGGTGATGACAGAGATAAATATTTAGCACAACATATTAACGGTATAGATTTGATCATTGGTGGTTTCCTTGGCAGAGGAATAGATAAACCATTTGAAAATCCTATTACACATACAATTGTATTTAGGACTTATGGTAATATGGGTAATATTGCACTTATAAATATATTTTATGATAAAGAAAAAGAATCTATTGTAAAGTATGAAGCTGTTTCCAAAACACTATTCGATTACGAATTCCCCATTTCCGATAGTATCATTGAGGCCTATAGATTTAAGAAGATTAATGGAAAATGGATATCGGAATAATAGGTTTAGAGAATACAGGTAAAACAACTATATTTAATGCAATTACAGGATTAGAAGCGGAAGTTACAACATATTCAATCAAAGATTCCAAACCAAACAGAGCAATAGTTAAATTAAAAGATAAAAGATTGGAATATCTTTATAATTTATTTCAACCTGAAAAATTAGTATATGCAACAATGAATATTGTTGATATGCCTCCTATAAGTGAGGATAATAAAGGAAATTGGGGGGTAAAGCTAGTAGAATTTGCAAAAAACATTGATATGATAATTGAAATAGTAAGAGATTTCAAAAGAGAGGATGTAATATATCGTTATAATGATATAGATCCTATTAGGGATATAAAAACACTTGATTCTGAAATTATGTTTAGTGATTATACAATTATAGAAAAAAGGATTCAAAGATTGTCAAAGAAGAAAGGGAATTTAACTAATGAAGAGAAATACGAGCTGCCTATTCTTGAAAAATTAAAAGATGCTTTAGAAAAGGAGATACCCCTCAGAATACTTAATTTAACAGAACAAGAGATGCTTATTTTAAAAGGATATAATTTATTGTCATTGAAGCCATTACTTATAATTATAAATACCGATGAAAAATTTTCAAATTCAGATTTGATTGGTAAAATTGAAGATTTAGGCAAACAGATAAATTATAATTTTATTCATATGTGTGGCTCTATGGAAATGGATATAAATATGTTGGATGATAATGAAAAGGAAGAATATATGAGAGAATTGGGTATTGAAGAATCTGCAATTGAAATGGTAAAGAAAGCCATTTTCGACAGCCTGGGTTTAATATCTTTTTTCACAGTAGGGAAAGATGAGGTTAGAGCCTGGCCTATTGGAGATGGTACAATTGCTCACAGAGCAGCAAGCAAGATACACACTGATATAGAAAAAGGATTTATAAAAGCACAGGTTGTTCATTATGAAGATTTTAAGAAGTTCCCTGATTTTGTAACATTAAAGGAAAAGGGGCTTTTAAGACTTGAAGGTAAAGAATATATGGTAAAAGATGGTGATATAATAGAATTCAGGTTTAATATATGAATAATGTTGATCGATTACAAGATTTAAAAAGAGAGAAAAAATGGATTGAAATATTCGATCTTTTTCCAGATATGCCAAATAAGGAAAAAAAGACCGTATCTGCGTCAAAATGCTTTATCGATGCATGTGAAAATCTTAGTAAATACAATAGCCTTTATATAGAATATCTATATTTTCTTGCAAATAAATCAGAACATAAATCTCCCTATGTAAATAAATTGGCAGAATATTATAAAGATAATGATAAGAAATTATATAAAGAATATTATTATAGATATCTAAGAACTTTAGCTTATGAAAAATCCTTTAAGGTATTGGAGGATAAATTTCTGGAGCTTCTGGAAGATAAGGATTTAATAATACCTGAAAAAATATTGGAACTCGCAAAAATCGTATATAAAAAAGGTAATGTTGATTTGGCAGCAGTAATAATCAATCTCAGTCTTCCTTATGTTAATATTGATAACGATGTATACTATTGCTATTTGAAATACCTAATTAAATTTACATCTAATGATAAATATTTAAGAAAACAGATACTGGAATATTTTGAATATAAATACAGTAATCATAAAAATTATAATAGATTGATTAAAGTTTCCAAATTGCAAATAAGTGATAATCTTTCTCAATCAGTTGATATATTTGAAGATTTAATTAGATTTGATGAAGGGGAATATGTTTATCATCAAAATTTCAAAACAGGTAAAATTATTAGTGTGGATTTTACTTTTGATGATATCAAGATAGAATTTGAAAATAGTGTCAGAAAAACATTTAAAAGAAAGAA
>CBDVEF010000170.1:0-4268 GCA_965372935.1 uncultured bacterium
AAGAATTACCAGTGATATAATTTCCAAATGCAAAACCCATAATTTATAAATGATAATTGTTATTAAAATATATGCTCATAGAACTAATATCTATATATTAAACCAACTCCAGTGTTGAAACGACCTGTATAGTCTCTCTCTCCAAAAATGTTTATGCCATTTTTAAAATAATAGTCAAGACGGAATTCATCCTTTCCCTGAGAAAATATATCATGAGAATAGCTTACAAAGAAATTTTTTGCCAGATATTTTCCAATATTTATCCTGGCATATTTACTTTGAGATAATAGGCTTGTCTCAATATCGAATATATCTATTCCAAGCCTTTTCTGTATGTTACTTATCAATTTTGTTCTTAGATAGTAATTTATGATTTTTTCTGATATATTCGTACCTATAATATCTAATTTCATTAATTCATCAGGTGTTAGATTAATATTGAGTAATGATAGAATAGCAATGGTAGTTTTCTGGGGTTCGGAATAGATTGAAATTTCCGGATTTTTTGCATAACCGCTAACATCAAGATGTACTAAAATATTTTCTCTTTCATACCTACTGTTTTGTTCTATCATATGATAAACATTTGTTTCAGTTTTAATAGATATTGTAGGATTAAAATCAGCAGTATTATTGAATTTAATAATACCCTCCTTAATGCTAAATGGTCTGTCAAGATAGTAATAGTAACCTCTATTGGCAATAATAGAACCATTAACAAAAACATTCTTGTTGAAATTTCTCATATTTATGTCCCCTCCCACCTCAATTTCCATATCCTCATTTCTAAACCAAACATTTTTGTCAATATGTAATGAAATATTATAGTTTGTTCTCATATGATGCTCATTTCTATCTAAATTTTGGCTATATGAAAGTACAGGAGGGTTTCTGAATGATATATTGATCTCGCTATTGGATACATCTATATCAGAAGTAATGTTAAATTCATTCATATCTCCGTTTAGATATGTACTTCCGGTTATTAATCCATTATAAATATCAAAATATCTTACACTTATATTGCTAAATTCCGCATTCATCCTATAGTTTTTGAAATTGCTATCTTTATATGAGATGTCTCCATTACATTTAATGTATCCATCATTTTCCGTTGATGCAAGAATATTATTTAACATAATCCGGGAATCTTTTCCCAATATATTTAATAACATTTTATCAATTTTAATTCCATAATCTGGTATATAAAATGAAAGATTATCAATACTGCCATCAAAATCGAAATAAGGATTTTTAATATCCCCGGATAAATTTCCGTTTATACTTGAAACACCAGAATAAATTTTAATAAAATTATTATTCGGGATTAAATCTAAAGGTAAATTATTTAATGAAAAGACAATATTGATTGATGGTACTTCTCTTCCAATATTTGCCTTTCCTGACAATTTTGAGTAATTATCATTCGAATAAAAGGATAAATTCTTAACTTCAAGTAACTCATCAATCATATTCGCAGATAACTTAAATTCTTTTAATATATTCTTATTAATAAATAACGAATCAGAATCTATTACAAGAAAAACATTCGGTTTTGAAAGTTTACCTTTCAAAATAATTTTCGCATCGATATTCCCCCCTAACGGGTAATATTTTATAACATTATTTAACGATATTAAATTAAATTTATTTAGCAAAATATTAGAATTTATTTTATTATCATGCAAATATAGATCTACAAGTATATTGCCTCCTGTAGAAGAATAAATGCTGAGTTTATCTATGTTTAATGCTCCATTAATATATGATATAAAAGAGGTTTTAGGAATAAAATAATCTACACCAAATACAGCTCCCTCTAAAGAATCTATTGAAATTATAATATTATCAATGTTTTTTAATTTTATGCTTAAAAGTGTATTCAATTTATGTAAATTCGATTTAGAATTAAAATCAATTAGAAATTCATCACCTATATTTTTTCCATCCATATTGAAAATATTTATCATATTTTTACCTATATTTATTGCATTCCCATTAATATGTAGATTCCCTTTAGGATTACTCATCAGAGATGATAAATCCGAGTTTATAGATAAATATTTTATTTCTAAGTTCCTATAAATGAAATTATATAGATTTAATTTTCCATAAATATTAGGGTTTTCCCAATTCCCCTCTATTTTAAATTTACCTGATATTTCCCCTTCCAAAGAATCAGATATAAATAGATTGATCACATTCAGTTCAAAATCCTTCGTTAATAAATCGATATCCAATTCTTTCTTTTTGGTTAGTAATTTACCTTTTGCATATAATAATTTTTCTTTCCTTTCTATTAATATCGTATCAATATTTATTGAATCCCCTATAATATTTAGTTTTGCATTATAGCGTGTATTATCATATGTATATAAATTTACATTAAAAGATGTTTTGTTTATCTTTCCTGAATAAGTAATAATACCTATTAATTTAGCAAAGGAATTGTCCACTCTGTCATATATGTCATTAAGAAATAAAGAATCTGTTTTTAAGGAGCATTTGAAAAATTGATCATTAAAATAGTAAGCCCCCTCTGTAAATAATTTTGAATGTTTATAAAAACACTTAGTATTTAGATATTCAAGTGTATCATTTTTAATAAAAATATCACCAGTTAATCCTGTAAAATTATATGTGTCATAACTTGCAATATTTGAATTGACATGAGATTCGATTCTGTACTTTCCGTCTTCTATTCTCCCGTTTATATCGAAAGAACAATTACCATTGATTGGAATTGAATCAAAGGTGAAATAATTAATAAAATTCAATAATGCTTCTCCATTACAGGTAAATTTAAAAATATTTTTATCGATTTTGTATTGTCCATAAAATTCCGCATTAATTATATCTGATACTATATTAACATCACGGATTTCCATACTTGTGCTATCTATTTCAAATAAACCTTGTTTTGATTTAAAAATGTGAGAATCGGCTGTGAAACAAAGATCTCTTAATTTTATAAGTAAATTATCATCAGATATTTTTAAGTTTAATTTTATATTCACATTTGAAAAAGTCTTATAAAACCTGTTAATACGCAGTTTAACATTTCCATTATCAATATCAATATTATGTACAATCAAATTAATGTTTGTTTTAAATTCTGGATTTAATGAATCATTTGAATTATCATTGCCCTTATGAGCCACTTGAAAAAGCTTTGCAATATTCAGATTGTTATCTTCGGTAAATAGATTAAATTGTGGTTGTATAAACCTTATGTTATCTATTACTATCCTTCTGAATAATAATGACTTTATTAAACTTATATTTGCAACGGTTTCAGGAATATTAAGAATATCACCGGATTGTCTTGATACCACAAGATCCTTAAGAACAACAGTTCCATTGTATTTTATGTATATTTCACCGTTTGTTACATCTCCATTTATTACCTGACACATAACCTCACTAATTTTTTTACTAAGTGTATCGTTCATTGAATTTCCAATCTTTATAATAAATAGACTAATTATAGATATAATAATAAGAAATATAATATAAAACAATATATGGCGTTTCATTAGTATATTGTCCCGATTGAGAGATAAACCCTACCCCATTTGCTATTGGATAAATGCATAGGATATGCCCAATCAAGTCTAATCGGACCTATAAGTGTATTATATCTTATTCCAAGACCTGGATTCCAATAAACCGTACTATTAAATATATTTTCTACACTATCTACAAGATTCCCAATATCTACAAATGTAGAAATACTTACATTATATAAATCGGGTGAACTTATACCAATATTGCTACAATAAAGAACTTTGCCACCTATATTGCCATATGAATCTCTGAACCCAATTGAGTTTTGTTCATATCCCCTTAGATTATATGGACCTCCCAAAGTAAATTTTTGATCATATGAAATATCTCTGTTTATTGAAGCACCGAAAACTTTTATTAATCCTATTTGATTTTTAAAGAATAATATGAAATTACTATATTTTCTTATAAGTGAAAATGATAAGTAACCCTTATATAAGTTATTATCTCCGTATAAAATTCCTCCCGAATATTGCAGTTTTGTATAGTATCTAAAGCCGTTTGTTGGAAAAATGAAATTATCGGTACAATCCCTATTTAAGTCAATATATGCGCTATTTGTATAATATTTGTTTAAACTTATTTTTTCACTGTAAATAATAGAATCATAAGTAGCAATTTGAAAATTAATATTCAAGGATGTAAAATTATTATTCACCCATTGTTTACCGATTGACATTTCCACGTATTTTCTATTTTCT
>CBDVEF010000171.1:0-4267 GCA_965372935.1 uncultured bacterium
CTGTTTATCTTTCTATAGTTTGTAGTATCACATATATATAAATCGAAGCCGGAATATTTAATATTACTATTCCAAAAGAGTTCAATTGAATTTCTATATGGCATAGAAGTTTCAAAAAATGGGGTTGGCAAGGTGTCATAATTAAAATTATAATTAAAGATTTTGGATGCTCCTTGAAGTTGTAAATTAAATGTAAGGTCTGGAAGTTCTTTATTTGTATTTACAGGGACATTAATATTAAAAGGACCTAATAAATGGCTACTATCGGATTCTATAATTGGAGGTAGAAAGCCATAAACACTATCTATAACACTATTCCTATTATTATAATACCACATACTATATTGGTAGTCATAGGCATCACCCAATCCGGTATTGCTTATGTTAATAGTCAGATTGTAAATGTTCGTTTCTATATGTTCGAATATATGACCAGTATGAATAAAATTTTCCGTTTTAATAAACATATGAATCGTATCGAGATAAATATCGGATATAGAGATTTCAATTGGGATATTTCTTTGATTTAGTGAATCGGGAATAAATAGCTTAAACGAAGTCATTACACTATCCGGGTTAGTTGATGCTGGCAAATAAAGAGTAGAATCTATCAATGTAATTAATTTTGTTGTACGAATCAGCATATTGTGATTATTTGCAAGTGTATATACTAAAGGTATTTTCATAATTACGGTGTCGCCATTTTCGATTTTGCCATTTGGATATTTACTTAAAGAATCGGAGAAAAATGCTTCGCTAAATGCTATAGAATTACTGTCATTTAATACAATAATACTATCAAGAATAGGAATCTTTCCTTCCTGTAAGAAGGATAAATACAAAATACCGGATTTATTTAATTGTAAATGTAATATATTAAGATGGTTTGGCAAGAAAGTTTTATGAATATAATTGCTATCCGGAGTAATAATATAGCAATTTACCTTTGGGTATAAATTTTGTGAAGATATATTTATATCTATCGAATCACCCCTTACAATAGTATCAGGTAATATTACTGTTATATGCTTTGGTTTCTGTTTCCATACAGGGAGAGCCGGATCACCCTGCAGGTTTTCAAACATATATATATGTCGGTATACACCATTTGATTGAGCGTATGGTAGGATTGGCATTTTCCCTATATTTAAAATATCACCTAATCTAGTAAATGAGGAATTGAATAGAGAATCGAAAAATGGTTTCTGAAAATACATAGCAGGATAGGGATATTCATTGTTTATGCTGGCAATAAATGCTATGGATCCGAATTCCTGCATTACAAAGTGTTCGCTTAAAACATCGAATATAAACTCGTTTGTATAACAACTTACGATAAATGAAATATTCGGGAAAATATTGTTAAAACTATTACAGTCGTCATTTGTAATATATACCCTTGGAGAAGCATTTTTCAGTTGAATTTGATCATGGCTTCCATGAGAATTATGATAATAGAAATGAAATCCTGCATTTATAGAATCAATTACTGCCTGATTGCTATTTCCCGGAGCTGAAGTGCCATCTACCTCGGACAGAACAGGTTTATAGTAATTTTCAGGGAAGTGGTAATCAGCAATAGTATCACACCACATTTTTCCATCACCTGAGGAGAAAACATTTGCTCCGATAAAAATAGCTCTTTCTATTAAGGATGTATCCGGATACAGTATGTATTTCTTTAGTTTATTAAGGTAGTATAATATATCTTCATCGGAGTTGATTGATAACCTTCCAAGTGCAATATCAGGTATCAGGTCGACACTATCCTCAGGAGCCTCACCAAGGTAATAATCAAAATCTACATTCCAATTACCATTAAGGCATGAATAATACATATCCGTTGGTGAATTCAGCCATGTACCATAAAAATTGTTATGGAAATATATTGGTGGTATATCCGAATTATCTCCTGCTAACAATATATAGTGAGTACCCCAGAAACTCGCGGCATCCTTTATGAAATTTCTTATTTTTTCCTGCAGAAAACTGCCATCATAATTGACAGCTATATTATCGAGGGTTACGATAGTTGTTCTTAATCCCATTAACCACCAAAAATACTCGTAATTTTTAAAACCATCCTTATATATTGAATTTGCAATTATTACATAATCGACAAGCGGATCTCCTATTACAGGTAATCCTTCAGGTTTTTGCCATATATATGATGTATCTCCCTTTTCAACAATATCGTATTTAATAGTATTAGATGCAATAGAGTTTAAATATTTATTGTCAATTCTGTTTTCTATAGCAAAATCATTATTATATATACTATAAGTGATAATATCGATTTTTATTCTTTTATATAAAATAATAGAATTTTCATTGATTATTTCATATGGCTGCATTAAGAAAATTGCAAATGAATTGTTTTTATAATGATTAACACATTTAAGAACCAATTTATTGTTTTCCGAAAGTAGATATTTTTCAGGCATCTGTTCCTTCGGAATAGATACATATAACGTTTCAGAATCAAAAAACCGATATTTATAGTCTAATATACCGGTATTTTTCCCGATGTTAATATATTTGGAAATTACAGGAGAACCATTGATATAGGGGAGATTGTTATTTAAAATATCATTTTTTGATATTTTAAGTTCAATTGTTAGAGAAGAAAGAGAGAAAGGTATAAGAACAAATAGAATGAGAGTAAGAACTCTCATTCTATTACTGAATCTTGACAAGCTTTTTAGTATAGGATAATTCATCGTTGTAAAGCCTTATAAAATATACACCTCTTTTCATATGTTTGTCAATATGTAAGACATTTATTGCATTTATATAATATTTACTATATACAATCTTACCGGATAAGTCAAATATATTAATTTTATATTTATTTATATTAGGATTGAAGAATCTGATATTTACTTTATTATCAATTATTGTATTTTTAATTGAAACAAATGAATCACCATTTATGTTAATATATTTGGAGCCAGAGTGTAATCCTGTATAGAGGTCAAGTAATACAGGTAGATATTTAGGACTATCCTTTGGTGCATTTGAAATTACCTCGATGCTATCCCAGTATATATTTGTTGAATACCCGGAAGTATCTATTCCAATACTAACCAGTTGTGAATCGCCTGGTGCCAAACTGAATTGAGTATCACTTAATATACCACTAATCCAGCCGGAACCGGAATATATATTTATATCCGTAACATTCAATGTGTCTGTAATTGATGGTATGGACTCATTTATAATGTAAAAACTGGTTGTATCCGTATCTGCTCTGAATTCCTTGGATTCATATACAATTTTTAGTGTATCCCTATCGAATCTTATATGAGGGGCTTCGATGTATGTTAAAAAAACTTGAAACGGGTAGTTATGAGCATCTAATGACCAGCCCCCAGAGGCATTAGAACAATTATAACTTCTATTTTCAAAATTCATATTTGTATCGGACATTACACCTAATTTAGTTGAACCGACATTATAAATATTGTATTTTATCCAAAATTCACCTGAATCAACCAAGCTTATACTGCCAGTATTTACAATAACGGTATCTATATCACCATCATTGCCGTAACAGTAAAATGGGAATTTATTAAGTATTGTGCCAGGTTTTGTAGTACCGGAATCATTGCTACAGTAATATAAAGTATCGGGGCTTGGGGGTGCACCACCTTTAATCGGAACCGTTATAAGAATTGAATCAATTTTACAGGGATATTTCACGGGTTGGAATCTTGTCGCTCCCGAATAAGGTAGATTTGAATATACTATATAACCGGTTCCACCAGGACCGAAATCAAAATACTTAAAACTACCGATGGAATCTCTGGATATGTTTATTGTATTTATTGGTAGTATGTTATTTTCTCCGGATAATATATTTGGTAAAACGAATAGTATAATAATAATCAATGTTGAAATATACACTTTCATAAAATCACTCTTCACAATACACCTCATAAACACCTCTTATCCTATTTTAATTATAATGAAAACAGATAACAATGTCAATAGTATAATACGATATAATGCATAGTGCAAATATTGCATAGTCCGTATTAGAATGTTGTAAATAGTTTTGATAACTGTTTATAATAGGCATTATACACTATTGAGAAAATGGCAATTAATGCATATTGCAAGAATGAACTAAATTGGAATTAAACACAAGAGGAGGAACCACCACGAATTCGCCAATTTATAACGAATTACACGAATAAATAGTAATAGACGTCAGACACCAGACATCAGACACCAGCCGAAAAGGGAAAGAAAATATCAACGAATT
>CBDVEF010000172.1:0-4262 GCA_965372935.1 uncultured bacterium
CTTCTCACTTCCTACTTAAACACTTATAATCACCCTCACCTTAGTCCTCTCCCATAAAGGGCGAAGAAGTAAAAGGGAGGATATGACACATTTTTTGGATATGATTACAAAAAGGAGTAGATTCCTGCTTTCGCAGGAATGACAGAGGGGGGATGCAGGAATGACACGAATAACCACTGAAAGAGAAGAGAACCATGGAAAAGGAAATATAGGAAGATTTCAATGAAATTATGATTTACGATTAACGATTAACGATTTACGGCTTCTATGGTGTTAGCTTTCCCTCAATAGAAATGCTATTGGCTCTTTCAAATTGATACTTGTAACTGACATATGTTTATACCTGTCTATCCTGTAATTTTTATCACCGATTGACATAATATAAATCTATGATAATATAAAACAATGAAAAGCAAATGGAAATTAAACGAGATTATATTTGTAGCTATAAGTGGGATGGCTATTGCAGTAATATTTTTCGGATGGACATTTATATATACCTTAATCAAACCGCTTAAAATATTCGGATTAAATTATCTTTTTACGGGTATGTGGGTAGCAGGAGGTATATTTATACCTTATATAATAAGAAAACCCGGTGCAGCGATTTATGGTGAAATGGCAGCTGCGTTTTTTGAAATGTTTATTACAGGGTGGGGTATGACTGCTCTCCTGTGGGGATTGGTACAGGGGATAATATGTGAAATTGTATTCTTAATTTTCGGATATAAGAAATTCAATTTAATAATTGCCATTGTTGCGGGTGCATTAGCTAATCTCGGTGCCTATTTTTTGGATTTTATTTTCTACAAATATGCAGGACTCGAATCATGGTTAATTATCAATGGGATATGGTCATCATTATTGAGTGGTGCAATACTGGGTGGAATATTAAGTGTCGTAGCTGCAAATTCACTAAAACAAGCAGGTATACTCAGAAAATTTCGAATTGCCAATGAAGATAAACATTAATAACTTATATATAAAATTTCCTGAAAATAGAATAGTGTTAAATAATGTATCATTTGACATTAAAACAAATGAGAATATTTTAGTAATAGGACCTTCGGGTTCCGGAAAAACTACATTGTTAAATGTGATATCCGGCATAGTGCCGAATCAGATAGATGCTACAGTAAAAGGTGATATCAATGTGGGAGGACTTGACCCTATAAAAATGCAATCAGAATTAACCGAGAAAATTGGTGTAATATTCCAAAATCCGGAAGATATGTTTGCAACACTTAAGGTTGAGGATGAAATTGCCTTCAGTCTTGAAAATAGATTATTTGATAGAGATTTAACAAGAAGTAGAATTATGGATAAAGCAAGCAAACTTGGACTGAAAGATAAACTGGATAGAGATATAAACAGCCTTTCCGGAGGAGAAAAGCAAAAATTAGCAATTGCCTGTATCGAGACAATGGAACCTGAACTCCTGCTTCTTGATGAACCTACTGCATTGCTTGACCCAAATATGACAAAGGATTTTTTTGCTTACCTTCATAAAAGAAAGAGACAATTTTTAATAGTTGAGCATAAGATTGACAATATAATCGATATAATTGACAGGGTGCTTTTATTAGATGAAAAAGGTTTTATAATAGATTATGACAAACCTTCAAATGTTTTCAATAAATGTGGTAAGACAAGGTATTTCAAACCTAAGATTTTTAATCTCTCCTGTCTTATAAGTAAAAAATATAATTTTAAGACCACGATTAAAAAATCCGATGTACGGGAATTTTTAATAATGAATAGAGATATTCTAAAGGTACCGTCTTATGAAAGAAATGTAAAAGAGGAGAAGATTGCAGTTAAAATAAGGGACCTATATTTTAATTTTGACAAAAAGGAATTTAAATATGGTAATTTGAATATATATAAGGGGACAATACATTCAATACTTGGGAATAATGGTTCCGGAAAAACAACATTATTAAATCTTTTAAGTGGTTTTTTAAGTAATTATAAGGGGGTAATCGAAATATTTGATAAGGATGTTAAGGATTACAAAAAAACGGAGCTTTACAATATACTTGGATATGTTTTTCAAAATCCGGAGATGCAATTTTTCAATTATACGGTCTGGGATGAGATTGACTTCTCCAAAAAATATATCAAAGGGGATGTTGGAACAATTGGTACGCTAATTAGTGAATTCTACCTCAATGATGTTTTATCGAATAGCCCATTTAATATAAGTACCGGAGAAAAGAGGCGTCTTTCAGTTCTCTTGATGACTATTTATAAGCAACAAATACTACTTCTTGATGAACCTACATTTGGTCAGGATTGGGAAACATCTATTGAGACAATGAATTTATTAACAAGATTGAAGAATGAGGGCATTACGATTATTATCGTAACACATGATATTGATAATGCTATTGATAATTCCGATTATATTACGATTATATCCGATAAAGGAGAGTTAGAAACATATGATATCGGAAATATATATCAATCATCGTTTATAAAGAATTATCCGGATCCTCTTTACGACCTTATAAAGGATATAAATATGGAGACAGGTTGTATGTATAATATGATTACACTAAAACAGTGGGAAAAGGCTTTATGCAGAGACTAAATAAATTCTTATCGGAGATAAATCCCTCTGTTAAATTTTTTTCTGTCCTGATATATATATTATTGTTAATTCTATCGATGAATAAAAATTTTATCATAACATTATTTGTAATTTCATTCTTATTCTTTATCATTTCAGTGTCTAATAACAAAAGATATATCACTCCCATTTTAATGACAGTCATTATTTTTTCATTAACAATATTTATTATGAATTTTATTTTCTATAAAGCGGGGAGAGGAATATTTGCTATAGCATATATAAAAGGCACTAAAACAGGATTTGACAGAGGTATAATACTTGGATTAAGATCGGCCTCAATCATACTGTTTTCCGTGGGCTATTTGTTTACAACCCCGCCGTTTCGATTTATTGAAAGTTTAATGCAAAATTTGAAATTGCCAAAACTAATCGGATATGCTCTACTTATTGCATTAAGAGAGGTGCATCAATTTAGAAATAACTTTAGGAATACAAGGAATGCTTTGCTTATAAGAAAAAACGGACATCGGATTATTATAGCCGATTATATGAGGTTGATTATACCTCTATTTGCTTGCATTATAAGAAAGGGGGAACGAAGTGCCATTGCTTTGGAATTAAGGGGAATTATGATTCATAAAAATAAGATGTTCTATAATGATTTTTCCGTGAAACACAAGGATATCCTCTTTCTTCTGATATCCTTATGTTGCCTTTGTATAATTTTTTGTTTCTTTACATTTAAGTAAGATAAAAGAGCATACCGAAGAAATGAGATATACTTCCTGCAAGTACAAATATATGCCATATCATATGGTGGTATGGCATTTTTTTCCACAGGTAAAATATTATACCGAGTGTGTAGAAAGCCCCGCCAATAAACAACCAGATTACCATACCACGGGGAACCATTAAAATCATTGGTTTTATTGCAATTAAAATAAGCCAACCCATAATGAGATAGATTAGAGTTGAAAAAATTTTGAACCTACCTATTAAAAAAACAGTAAAAACAACACCAAGAATTGCAAGTCCCCAAACAAGCCCAAAGATTGTCCACCCCCATCCACCTCTCATAGATATCAGTGTTATGGGCGTATAGGAGCCGGCAATCAAGATATATATGGATGAATGATCCATTATTCTAAAGAAATGTTTTACACCTCTTTGAGGAAAACTATGATATAATGTAGAAGCCATATAAAGAATAAAGAGCGATGACCCGAATATTGAAAAACTTACAATACGCCATATGTCTCCTCTTTTGGCGGTGAAAACAACAAGCAAAACCAGTATTGCAATGCTTATGGCTGCACCGATACCGTGTGTAATACTATTTGCAATCTCTTCACCAAGACTTTGGAATTTTGTAGGATCCTCTCTATTCTTCATTATATTAATTCTCAAAAAAGAAGCCCCGGATAACCGGAGCTTCTTTTTAATTATTTAATTAAAGTTTATTTCTTAGTTGTTTTCTTTTTCTCTTTTGCCACAGTTTTTTTCTTGCCAGTGGTTTTGCCCGTTTTCTTTATTGTCTTTGCTTTAGGTTTTGCAGTCTTTGTCTTCGTAGTTTTTGTTTTTGATTCTACCGGCTTTTTAACTGCTTTTTTCTTCTTGGCAGGTTTCTTTTCTTTTTTCTCTACTGTTTTTAAGACCTCTTCTTTTGCCTCTACGATTTCTTCTTCCT
>CBDVEF010000173.1:0-4251 GCA_965372935.1 uncultured bacterium
TTGATTAATTATCATTAAAACTTATATGTTTCTAAAAGATGTGGGTAAGGATATGACTTGTGGGAGGGAACAGAAGGGAGGGGGAATTAGGGCAGATAATGATCTGCCCCTACAATTTCACGAATTTGCAATTTACGATATTTATCCGTTAACGCTGGCGAGTGGTGTTCCCTCAATAGCAATGTTATTGGCTCTTGTTACTTGCAACTGACATATGTCCACACCTATCTACTGTTAAGGCATTTATAACTATTGACAATGTTCCGTTTTATAGTAAATTAAATACAAGGTTTATATATTTTTTATGAAGTCTGCAAATGTTACCCTATTTATTTTGACACTTGTATTATTTATATTTTCATTGAAATATACTCATAACAGGAGGATACTGATGACGGAAGCAAAAGATAATCTGAGGAACTTTAAATATTATTCTAAAAAGGAATTAAAAAAGATATTAACATCCGAGCAGTTTAATATAACTAAGAATTGCGGAACAGAACCTCCGTTCAGGAATAAATATTGGAATAATAAAGAACCAGGAATATATATAGATATTGTTTCAGGAAAAGCTCTTTTCAGTTCAATAGACAAATATCAATCGGGAACTGGTTGGCCTAGTTTTACTGCATCTATAGATAGTTCTGAACTTGTATTAAATATTGATAAAAGTCCTGGAATGGAGAGAAAAGAAGTTAAAAGCAAATTCGCCAATGCACATCTGGGGCACCTATTTAATGATGGGCCACACCCTACTGGAAAGCGATATTGTATCAATTCGGCAGCACTATTGTTTATTCCAGTCGATAAAATGATTGAAGAGGGGTATGGTGAATATCTTTATCTATTCCCTGAATATAAAGAAACAAATGGACATAAAACAAAATTTGCCACATTCGCTGCGGGTTGTTTTTGGGATGTAGAGGAATATTTTAAAAAAATTAAGGGGGTTTTAAATACAACCGTGGGATATACAGGTGGGAATAGTGTTAGTCCTACTTATGAAGAGGTATGTTCGAATAAAACAGGACATGCAGAATCCATTCTAATTAAGTATGATCCAAACATTATATCATTTGAAAAGCTTTTGTATCATTTCTTTAAAATGCATGATCCAACGGATATGGATATACAAGGAGCTGATGAAAATTCTCGATATCGTTCAGCTGTATTTTATCATTCTGATGAACAAAGAATTATAACTGAAAGTTATAAGGAGGAGTTGGAAACGAAAAGAAGGTATAGAAGAGGGATTGTCACAGAAATAGTTCCTGTTGGAAGATTTTATAGAGCAGAGGAATATCATCAGGATTATATAGAAAAATATAAGAGCAATTTATAAATAAGGGAAATAACCACGAATTACACGAAGGAGAAGAGAATAATTTACAACTTTATTTCACGAATTAGGACGAATTACACAAAGGGGAACGGCAACGCCAACGGGAAAGGTTAGAGAATCGTGTATCATCCTGAATTTATTTCAGGATCTGGTATGAGATGTTTAATCAATACTGAATCAAGTTTAGCAAAGGTCCCAGAATGACTTTGCCAGTGCCTGGGCAGATTCCTGCGAAAGCAGGAATCTATCTTTAATAAATCTTTATTTCACCAATTTTAAATAATACCAAATAAGGCAGACGCAGGCTGCCCCTACAATTAATAATTAATAATTCACAATTTATGATTTGCTATATTATAAAAAAATATGTTTGAAATTTATTCTCAAATATGTTAAGAATAAATAGCATTATTTAATTTATATAACATATTAAGAATTGTTATATTGAAAGGAAAGAGATGGGATTAGAAGATAACTTGGATAGATATAAAATATTTATTATAAAATTGATTATATTGTATTTATGAGAAATAAATCAAGTATCTATAAGATATATTCAATTGCTATTTTTACTATATCAATGATTTTACTTGCTACTACAATTAAAACTATATTAATATCTAATACAAATTTGGTAATGCTGGTTGTTATCTTTATTATATATACCCTAACAGTAAGATTTAAATTAAAAGTATTAGATAAAAAAATATTTTACTTTGATGCAGGTATAAGATTTATATTGCTTGTATTGTATGGAAAAGAGTTTTCTTCGATAATTCCATTTATAATTTTTCTATCTTTTATATTTATAGACAGCAAGAGGAATTATTTTGATGTTATTAGATTCTCTGGAGAAATTTATTTAATTACATTTATTACAGGTTTTATTTTTGAGAGATTGTATTTCCCATTCATTGCACATCCTCTTAATATTAATATCCTTTTTCAATTGTCATTTTATGTATTTACACTTACATTGTTTACATCAATTACTGTAATATTGAATAATATTCTAAACAAAAAACATAATGTATCTTTTATCAGGCACTATTTAACATACACGCTTTTTGCAAATTTTCTTTCTCAATCGTTTTTCTTTCTTTCTCTTCTTTTTCTAATTAATAAAGATTATCATTTAATGCTATTCACAATATTGTATACGATAATATTTTTAATGTTTTACGCTTATCAGAATTCAAAGAATAATAGTATAAGAGAATCCATTGATTTTATTGAAAGTGTAAACAATTTAATAGATCAATCCAAGTATCTGGAAAATTATAATGAACTAAAATCATTTTTATGTAGAAATGATATCTTTCAGAGAAGAATAAGAGGGTATTATTTCATTTTAAATAAAATAAATAATCCCATTGAGGAATATGGAAATTGTACCAACAGAAGAATTACTAATGAAATTAAAGATGCTGTTATTAAAAAAGATGAAAAAAAGCTTGAACGATTAAAAAATGATAATATCGATATGTTGATGTTCAATGTAAAACCGAATAATGAATTGAATGGCGTATTATGTTTATTGACTGATTTAAATATTAAAAATGAATTTTATATTAATATTAACAGAGTTATTGAAAATCATATATATTATTTAACAGAAAATATAGAGTTAAAAGATAAATTAAAGAATGATCTATCACTTACAGTCGAAACTGTACTGTCTCTTATAGAGGCAAAGGACCCAATAAATAGGGGGCATATAAGAAGGGTAGCATATTATAGTTATATGCTGGGGAAATCCTTAGGTTTTAGTAAGGATGAACTTGAAAATCTTAGAATATCATCTCTTCTTTATGATATTGGCAAAATAGAAATACCTGACAATATTCTAAAGAAAGAGGGTGGTCTTACGGATATGGAATATGAAGAGATAAAAAAGCATCCCTTAATCGGATATAACCTGTTAAAGAATATAGATGAATTCAGGAATATCTTACCTGGTGTTTTACAGCATCATGAAAGAATAAATGGGAGTGGTTACCCGTTCGGAATTAGGGAAGATGAGATTTCAATCCAGGCAAAGATAATAGGCATTATTGATGTATTCGATGCTATCACATCGAGAAGACCATATAGAGGGGCTTTGAGTGCAAATTTCGCTTTGAGATATTTGAAAAAGAATCAAGGAAGATTATTTGATGAAAATATATGCTCTAAATTTATTGAGGATATAGAAGAAGGTAGGATAAAGATAATAAGAAGGAAAGATGATATTTCTAATTAATGAAAAACCTAAATATTTAAAATTATTATCGGTAGCATCATTTATTCTAATTTTGGTATGTTTTATTTTTGACACCCCCAAATTTTATTTTGATACAAGATTCCTTTTATTAATTATTACAATGTTTCTGTTTGGATTGATCCCGATTAAATACAATAAGGAATTTGATTTTTCACTGTCGGTAGGTTTTAGTTTACTGATAATGATAATATATCCGGAAAATATATCATTATGGATTGTATTATTGGTAAACTTCTTTGCATTTATTATAAAAAATTACAAGTTAAAATTTAAGATTAATATACTAATAGCCTTTATAAATACAGCAATTATGCTTGTGATTCTGAAAATAGCTGTAAATATATTTAATGTAATAATTGGTGTTTTTGATCTGCCTAATCATATCATATTATTCCCTGTCTGGATTTTAATGATGCTTATTGGGTATGTTATTTTAATTGTATATTCGAAGTATATAAAGAAAAGTATTCCATTAATTAAGCTACCGGAAAGTTATTTTTTTCTATTACTATCATTATATATTTTTTATTCTGCCTTTGTATTGTATAATATACTTATAACATACAATATAATTACATATATACTGTATGTATTTACGAATTTGATATTTTTTACAATTCTTCATTTTGTACAGGGAAATAATAGT
>CBDVEF010000174.1:0-4245 GCA_965372935.1 uncultured bacterium
AAATGTGTCAAATTATTATACTCTGGAAAATCGCTGCTTTCGCAGGAATGACACAGAGAGGAGACAGGAATAATTAAAACAGAGAGAATGGATTAAATCCTTTCCTCTATCCTTAAACTGGTAAGTATGTCCATACCTATCTGCTCATCACTCTCCATACTCTTCTGGACAATATAAAATATTTGATATAAAGTAGTTATTATGAAATTGAGAATTATTATCAGGATTATTATATATTCATTATTGATTTTTATTCTCATATATAAATTAAAAGACTTTCTCCTCACCAACTCGGAATATTCAAAAATTAATTCTGATTCATTAAAAATAAATATGATAAGAATTATCAATAATGAGAGAATATCGAATAATATACCATCTGTAAAATATGATTCTATTACAGCAGTTTCTGCGCAATATCATGCTGATGAGATGAAAAAGTATAATTATTTTTCACACTATAGCATAAATGGTACACCACCTTATATTAGATATTCATTAAAAAGTAGTGGTAATTTTTCTATTGGAGAGAATATAGCTATAGGAACAAATTACAAATTACTTAAAATTAGTTTTATAGAATTAAAGGGGAAAATAGATATTATTAATATTATTAAAAAATTGAACTGTGATATGTATTCTGAAAAACCTCCGAATGATGGGCATAGAAAAACAATATTGAATAAATATTACAATCATATTGGAATTGGTATAGCATATAACGATACATTACTATTTTATGTAGAAACATTTACCGGCAATTATATTAAATTACTAAGTGACATTCCTCAAAAGATCAAAGCTGGTAATAGTATTAATATTTATGCTCAAATACTATATGATAGTTTAAAACTTGATCATATAAAAGTTTATTATGATAAAATTCCCGATTCACTACCTTTAGATAGTAACTTTTTTATCGATTCGAGAGATAGTTATGGCTATCCTGATAGTGTAACCTATTACTTGATTACCCAATTACAAATAAAGTGTAATCCCAACATCTATAATACAATACAAGTATATAACGACCAATTCTATGGCAATATTTATACATTCAATAGAGGGTTTTATACAATAGTACCAATTTTATCTGATGGAAACGACTTATTTGAAGGAGCAAACATATCTATATTGGCTGAATAATATTAGGAACCAGGAGATAAATTTTTAGTGCATAAATTCAAATTTTCAACAAGATATTTTTTTATAATAATCATTTCAGCGCAATATTCTAATTATATAAATGTGTGATTTACATAATTGTTTCAGTATAAAGAAGATAAGAACTGTATATTCAATGATGAAAATATTGTTATTATATCAGAATGAAGGGGATTATCCCCTTCATTCTGATTATATTAATATATACACAAAATGAGCTACTGGAGTTCCATCCCCTTCTTGATGTCTTTCATTGCTCCCTTATTATCTCCCATTTTCTGTTTGGCAATACCTCTGTTCGTATAAGCATCGGCATTATTAGGGTCAATCTCAATAAGCTTATTGAAAATTTCAAGAGACTTTTTATATTCCTTTGTATTAATATAGCATGTACCAACATTCATTAATGCATCCTTATCTTGATCATCAATCTCCAATAATTCAAGTAAATAGGGAATAGCCTCTTTATAGTTTTTATTTCTCATCAAAGCACTACCAATATTAAAGAGTGCGTTTTTTATTGCCTTTTTATCATCATTCTTTTTATAAATTTCAATAGCCTTTTTATAATTAACAATAGCTTCATCATATTGATTTAAACCACTGTATGCCACACCTTCATAATAATAAGCGTTTGGCATATCAGGATCTATTTTCTTAGCAATTTCAAAGTATTCAATTGCTTTCTCATACTTCTCCTGATTAGTATAATATTGCCCGAGATTAATATATGCCTGTAAATCCTTACTGTCTATTTCTATTGCTCTTTCATATATATTTATCATATTCGGATAATCTTTTTTTATAGAGTAAGAATAACCGAGAATATTATAGGATGAAATGGATTCGGGAGCAATTTCAATTGCATGTTTGAACCTTTTTATTGCCATATCAAAATCCTTATTCTCTACTAATTGTACTCCGGCATTATGATAATAAAGCCACCAATTCCCTTTGTCGGCTTTAATATCTTTCTCTGTCACCTGTTTGTCGACAATAATTGCTTTATCAAGATAAATAACCGATGAGTCATATTTTTGCATATAAGCAAAGGTTTTTCCTACCCACAAATAGCCATCAGCTTTGTTTGGTTCATTTTCAATCTCAAGTTTAAATTGCTCCATTGCCTTTGCATAATTAGATTGCTGTAAATAAACCTTTCCAGCAGTCATAAATGATGTTTCACAACCTGTAAAACCTGCTACCATAATAGCGATTATACAGATAACAAGTAGTAATCTTTTCACTATAACCTCCATTCTTACTTATTGTAATATGTTGAATCATGTAATATTTCAACCTTTTTCATCATATCCCCTTGTTGAATACCTTGAAATATTTCTATTCCCTTAATAACCTGTCCGAAAATTGTATATTTATTATCAAGAGGTGTTTGTTTAGAAAGGCAAATATAAAATTGGCTGCCTGCACTATTCGGGTCCTGAGATCTTGCCATTGCAACTGTTCCAATTTCATGGTGCAAATCATTGAATTCCGCTTTTAAAGAATACCCAGGGCCACCTGCTCCCGTCCCTTCAGGATCTCCACCCTGAACTACAAAATCAGCAACAACCCTGTGAAATTTCAACCCGTTATAAAAACCTTTCTCTGTTAAATAAATAAAATTTTTACATGTAAGTGGTGCTTTTTCAGGGTAGAAAATAAAATGGATTTCTCCACCACTCTCCATTGTAATTTTTACAACCTCATTACCTTTGATAACAGTTTTTTCAACCTCTTCAAGACTCAATTTCTCCTTATTTTGCTCTTTTTCTGCCATTTTTTCAACTCCCTTATTAGATTTACACGAAATCAATAATATCATAAGTAATAGTCCTGCAATAAAAAGCTTCTTAGTCATTTTAGTCCTCCTTATATACATTTTTTATAATGTCCTTTCTGTTTTTCCAATTCTCAAGAACCTTGACATAAAGTTCTAAATATAAACCTTTTCCAATCATATTTTCTATCTTTTCCCTGGATGATTTTCCTATCTTCTTCAGCATTGTCCCTTTTTTCCCAATAATAATTTGTCTATGAGATTCTTTTTCCACATAAATAATAGCTCTAATATAATCCTTTCGGTTTTCATGTTCGTTATATTCCTCTATCCTAATTAAGCAAGAATATGGTAATTCCTTCTGCAGGTATTGATAAATAGATTCAAGTATATATTCTTTGACAAAAAATCGAATATTTTGAATACCTACTAAATCTTTATCATAATATGGTTCATTCTCCGGCAAAAACTTTATAATAATATCTTTTAATTCTTTTACATTTTCCTCTCTTCTACAGGAAAGAGGAAATATTTCATCAAACTTAAAATTATCTGATATCCATTTAAGATTTTCAATTACATTATCCTGCCTTACTATATCTGTTTTATTTAAAACAAATATTATCTTATTCTTAAAATTATTCACGATAGGATTTATTTTCTCCAATAATAGATTTCTGTTTCTATAAATTTTCGATATATCAATAACTACGATTAGAATATCAGCATCTGCGATGTTTCTTCTAATATCCTTCATCATATATTCTTGTAATAAATAAGCGGGATCGATTATACCTGGTGAATCAACAAATACACACTGATAATTTTCTCCGTTTAGTATCCCTGTTACACTTTTTCTTGTCATTTGAGGTTTAGATGACACAGGTGCAAGTTTAGTATCTATGAACAGGTTCAAGAGTGTAGATTTGCCTGCATTCGGCAATCCTATTATCGCAACAAAACCTGCTTTAAATTCTTCCATATCTTTTATTTACCTCGAAATATGTCTTGAAAGTACCTGCATCACTCCAATAAGAATTTTCAATAATATAATCCAGCTTATCATCAGCAATTAGCATATTATGTAAATCCGTTATCTCATATTCATTTCTCTCGGATAGCACTAATTTCCGAATGTAAGCGAATATATCAGGTTTGTAATAATACACACCTGTTACTATAAAATCTGAAGATGGATTTTTAGGTTTTTCGACAATTTTCACTAATTTGTTATTTTTAATTTCAGCAACACCAAAACGATTTGGTTCGCTATTTTTATTCAATATTATAATTGATTTGAC